>NZ_JBIQNW010000002.1:52851-258469 GCF_047228265.1 Nostoc sp. UIC 10607
TCCTCAAACAACAGTTGGGAATTTTCATTGAAACCAAATAAATCATCTGGCTGTACTTGGGGTGATGCTGAATCGGAAGTTTCACCAAAACTGATATCTAGAGAATTTTCTGTAGCCGATAGTTCATCCACAGTATTATCTGTGGTTTCCATCTGAATGTAGGTGGAGTCTGTAGCTACATCCTCAAACAACAGTTGGGGATTTTCATTTGTGTTTTCATCGAAAGGGCTGAATGAATTAAGTTCCAGATCAACAGCAGATATATCTGGGGGCTGATTAGTAAATTCTGGAACAAAATCTAAAGCTTCTGGTTGTTGCGGCCTGAGAATTTCCTCTTCTGGATGCTGCCAGAACAACGGCGTTTCAGGCATGGAGGGCTGTACGCTATCGTTGATTGCAGGGAAAATAGTTGAGTTACTCGGTGCTAACTCATCAAATAAATCATCTCCAGAATCCGATGAGAATATCAAATCTAGCTGCTCTTGGTGCTGGAAATTGATATCAAAATCTTCTTCTATGTCAAAACTGGCTATAGGAGAAGGTATTGGCTGCTGACTATCGGCAAAAATGTCATCAGCCGCAGCAAACAAACTCTCCTCTAATGCCCTTTCCACATTCTGCTCAATTAAGGAATCGAATTCGTCCTCTTCCTCTGTGGTTTCCTGGTTCCAGAAGTTGCTCAGATCATTTTCTGATTGAGAAAACTCAGGTGCTGTTGCTGGAGATGTATCAAATAAATCACCGAGTTCTGGCTCGGTTGTAGGCAGTAGTATCTGTTCTTCCATTTCAGCGAATAGGTTATCTAAAGACAAGCCTGTTTGCTGGGGTAATTCTATATAGTCACTAGAGGTAATTTCCTCTACCCAATTTGCATTTCTAGTTTCTAAAAATAATTTATCAAGACTGTTTTGTTGGTTCGTAGATAGTTCCACACTGGCCAACGCCTCAGTTTCTGGTTGAGTAACTTCACCTGTAGACAATAGTTCGGCATCATTATCTAGTGCCAGTGTCAAGAAATCTTCAACCACATCGTTTTTGTTGACATTAGGAGGCAAGTTTATATCACTAGAAATATCAATAAATTCTTGTAAATCCTGGGAAGAAGAGTCTAAATTTATATCAAGTACGTTAATATCACTTAGCTCTAGAGTCGTAGCAGATGTTTCTTGATTTTGCGATTCTGAATTCTCTTTTTCTAGGAAATTGTCGCCAAATAACAGGGATAAATCTTCTGTCGTAGCTGTGGTTGTTAGATGCTGCTCGTTGCTTGTGTCTTCATCAAAAGAGAGTAAATCGGATAAATCGCTATGAGCATCCTCAGCATCAGTGCTGCTGAAATCAATTCCAAAGTCATCGGTGGCAACATCTAAGGTTTCTTCTTGATGCCAGCTTTCATCTAGTTCGGGAGTATCACCTTCAAATAAATCGGCAAGGGTATTTAACTCAGCTATTCCTACTTCTGGGCCATTGGGGTCAAGATTGCTACTAATTGGATGTGCTTCGTCATGTGTGGTGAAAGTAAAACTAGTATGAGTTGCAGGGTTTAGTGGTGTCCTTTGTTGAAGATAGGAGTCATCGCTAGTATCATCGTCAAGATTCAGTTCTTCAGTTGTCTGGGCTAATGACTCGGTGTTACCAGATAGAACTCGCTCTGACGCAGTTGATGATTCTGTCAAAACCGCAGACTGTTCGTCAAATAAATCAGGGGTTATTTCTAACAACTCAATTTCTGCAAAGCTCAAAAGTGCTTCTAGTTGCTGACTAATTGCAATTTCGGCTTCCCTACCTTGTAGGACTAATTCTTGAGCTTGCTTGATTTCGGTAATGACAATTTTAGCTAACGTCAGATAAGTATTTTCAGGATTACCGATCGCACTGGCAGCTGCTTGACACAAAACACACCACTTGGATAACTTCCAAGTCTCACCAAGTCTGACTAACTGGTAACAGCATTGCTGAAGGTTTTGTCGAGTTGAGGATGTTGTTGTTTGCTTAAACAGTTGCAACATTTCCCGCAATCTTTGCAGCACTTGGGCTTGAAATTCGCCCCAATTATTATTTTCTTTTGCGGTGACTGGCGACTGTACCTGCTGGGGTATTATTGAGAAGGATGTTTCTGGAGATTCATGATGAGCATCTTCTGTCACACTGGGAATATCTCGCCGCAGGAAAAGTTCTGTAAGTGTGGAGACGTTCTCTACAGAGGTTGTGTGTAGTTCTGTTGCGTCAGTACTACTAGTTACTCGACTGTTCCCTTGTTCTACAAGTAATTCCAAATGCTGATTCAGCCATTGAAAGACCGGCTCAGTTTCTGACATCAAAGTATTAGCTGCATCTTCAGAAAGACCAAATGGCCCGCTCAAATGCTCTAACAGCACTTTCAGGGTATCAGATACACCAAGAAATAAGGACTCTAACTTTTGGTCAACCTGAACCGGATGCTCTTTAAGAACTTTGAAACAATCTTCTAGACGGTGAGATGTATGCTGGATGCTAGTCAATCCAAGCATCGCCGCTCCTCCTTTGATGGAGTGAGCCGCCCGGAAGACTTCACTGATCATTTCCGGGTCGTTCAGAGTACCCTCTAAATTCAGCAAGCCCTGCTCAATGGTATTCAGGTGATCCCTGGCTTCTTCAATAAAGTAACCCAAAATCCGCTGTTGTTGTTCCGGCAGCATAGCAAAAGTTGTGAGTTATGAGTTATGAGTTATGAGTTGTGAGTTATGAGTTATGAGTTATGAGTTGTGAGTTATGAGTTATGAATTATGAGTTATGAGTTGTAATTTTTATTTCTAACTTTTCACTCCTAACTCCTAACTTTATTTCAAGTTGTGAGTTGTGATTTTTATTTCTAACTCCTCGCTCCTAACTCCTAACTTTTTTACCTGGTTTCCATAGTTTCCACTCGGAAACGTTCAACGGAGGCGATCAAGTCACGGGATACACCTACTAAGTGTTGTAGGGCACCTGAAACTCGCTGTGCTTCCTGGGAAGTTTCTTGCGCGGTGAGTTCTACTGATTGCATTACATGAGCGACGGCGCGGGAAGTTTCAGTCTGTTCTACAGTGTCGCTGGTAATCGAACGCACAAGAATATCGATGCGATTCGCCACTTGAATAATGTTTTCGAGCGATCGCTTGGCTTCTTCTGCCAATTTTGTCCCTTTAATTACTTGTTGTGTGCCTTCTTCCATCGCGGTCATCACCGAGCCTGTTTCGCTTTGGATTTGCATCACAATTTGTTCAATTTCCTTCAAGGACTTAGCAGATTTATCTGCTAACTGGCGCACTTCATCCGCGACGATCGCAAACCCGCGTCCAGCTTCTCCCGCCCTTGCCGCCTCAATACTAGCATTGAGCGCCAGTAAGTTTGTTCTGGAAGCAATTTGAGAAATCAACGCTACAATTTTAGAAATTTCTTGGGAAGATTCCGCCAGCCGCTTCACTTTGCGAGTGGTTTCGGCAACGGTTTCTCGAATTTCCAAAATCCCCGCCACAGTGTTTTCTACAGCTTCGCCACCTTTGAGAGCGATCGTACTAGCATCACGAGCAACGGTTTCAGCTTCCCGCGCCGCCTCTGCTACCCGCTGAATCGAGTCGGTCATTACCTGTACAGAATTCAGCGTCACTGCCAACTCTTCTGCTTGACGCAAAGCGTCACTAGATAAGGCTCTAGCAAAGGTTTCAGAGTTTGTTGCACCTTTTGTCACATCTTTCGCCGCCACTTTTACCTGTTGGACGATATCCCGCAGGTTTTGAATTGTCAGGTTAAAGGCATCAGCTACGGCTCCCAGTACGTCGGCTGTTACTTCCGCTTGGACTGTTAAATCGCCTCTAGCAGCTCCTTCCACATCATCCAAAAGACGAATCACCTGGCGTTGCAGATTTTCTTTAGCTTCCTCTTGTTCATCGGCCTTCCGTTGGGCTTCACTTGTGGTCGTAAAAATTACCCGCGCCATTTCATTAAAGCCACTGGCTAAATGCCCAAATTCATCTTCGGAAAACACTGTGGCTTGAGCATTCAAATTTCCTTGGCGTACAGCCTCAAACTGAGCTTGCAGATCATTGGTTGTGCGCCGAATTTGTTTAAGCGCAAGATTCCCCATAAAGCCTGCGGTAGCAAAACCTGCAATCCCAGCTGCTAGGGACATTGCCCAACCTGTGTTTCGTACTGATTCTCGTTGTTGGACTGGCGAAAATGTGGTGGCGACAAAGCTAACTGTGGCTACAACCAGCGCGGAGACAATGCCCACACTTCCAGCAATTAACCATTGTTTCCTTTCTATCGAGGCATTCTCTAATGGTGCTAACCATCCTTGCTCGATGGTGACGTTGGGTTCTAGTTTCGAGACATCTGTTTGGCTAAAAACTGGAACTCCTTCATGGGAACCAGTCATGGTGAATAGTTCCTCTTCGCGATCGCTAGCTGCATTACTTGCAGAACCATCCACGACTTGAGAGCGTCCACTACCACTAGTTTCTGATGGAGCAGAATGCATTGCTAGATCGCCGAAGTTAGAATCTCCTTCGATCAGGTCAAACCCTGGAATGTTACCTAAATCATCAAATTCCTCAAAGTCATCTAAAAATTCTATATTGCTCTTAGAATTTTCTCCATTCAGTATGTTGTTTGAGTCTTCATAAGAGCTTATCCCCTCTGAGCCGAAGGCAGACTCAAATGCTTCCATATCAAAATTTTCATCGTCATCAAAGCTATTTTTACCGATGAATTCGCCTGATTTTAACTGCTTTTCTTTCAGAGGGATATTGCTACTAAAAGTTGAAGCATCATCAGATAAATCTGGCTGGTAATTTTCCTCTAATCCAAGATTTTTTGACTTTAACCAATCATGTGCTTCGGTTTCCGGCAAATCATATTGGCTGTTGTTATTTGTTGATGAACTATTTCTAAGTTCTTCTTCAACAATCAGTAAAGTTTCGTCTCCCAAAGGAGATTTTGTATATTCTAAGTTTCCAATACTAAACTCTGGAGATTTTGGATCACTCAACAAATCAGGGAAATTATTCTCGTGATTGCCAGTTTGTGAATTAGAAAAGGAAGAATTACTATTGTCACTAGCTGAACTTCCGTGAGAAGAAGTTTTCCCATTCTCTGAAAAATGACTATTTCCTAATGATTCTTCAAGACTATCTTCTGATACATCTTCCTGCCAGAAAGCAGGCAACTCTAATTCTGTTTTCTCCTCCCAACTGCTGCTATTTGATTCTTGTTCCTGTGATTCTTCCTTGAAGGCAAAAGGATCATCACCAAAAACTGTAGAAGAATCTGATATTTTTCCTGTTCCGATACTATCTTCTGTGGGTAGATCAAATGGACTTTTTGAAGATAGTTCTTCAACGCCATTCAGCGTTTCTTCATGCTCTCCAAAAAAGTTCAAATCAAGGTTATTGCTGTCAAACTCCTGACTAGTGCCCAAATCTTCTAATTCTTGTTCACTATATGCCAGTGCATCAGACATTTCTGTGGAATTTATTTGCTCTTGGCTTCCTGATGTATCAATCTGCCCCATGAATGACTGTAAATATTGATTGATATTCTCAATTCCATTATTGGCAAAACCAATAATTTCTTGATCGTCAGTCAAGCTTAATACCTGTTGATATTCTTCTTTTGCTACATCGTACTGCTGCAAAACATAGTAGATGTGACCCCGTAACAAATGGGAGTTGGGGTCATTTGGTAAATTTTGCACCACTTGGTCAACTAAAGTGGCGGCAACCTCATAATTCCTTTGAACATAGGCGCTCATCGCCTGTTGATATGTTGGCTCGTAATTATCAATACTTGCTGCCATTTCCTCCTCCAATTTCATCCTGCCCACCGCGCACTCCGTAAAATTGCCATTTGATCGAGCAGCCGTAGACACTGATTGTTTTTAGCACCTAATAACCACTCTCCACGTAAAAAGGGAGCCATAGTATCTGGAACACTAGTTGGTGGCATGAGATTCTGGACATCCAACCAGTGCATACCACCAATTTCCTCTACTGCTAAACCCACTATTGTGTCTTGCTCTTCAATGGCAATCACCGGAATTTCAGCTCTATCCGTGTTTAATGCACTTGCTTCCCCAAGAAATTGACCCAAATCAGCCACCCAAATAACTCGACCTCGTAAATTTAGAGTACCCAAAAGTAAAGGAGAAGCATTAGGAATCGGGGTGATTCTATCAGGACTTAGTTCAATTACCTCCCGAATGCCAGTTGCTTGTAGTGCAAACTCCTGATGCGAGGGAATGTAAAACCTCAAATGTAACTCACCTTCAGGACTTTCTACTTGTAATTCTGGTCGGAAATGATCTTGACCACTGCCACTTAAAAAGTCCGGTTTGCTGACCATATTGCTTTTGTCCTTATCCTCGCAGCAGTTGTTTGACTGTTCCCACCAACTCGGTTGGTTGAAATGGTTTGGCTATGTAGGCATCTGCACCCTGTTTCATGCCCCAATAGCGATCAAATTCTTCGCCTTTGGAAGAACACATCACCACAGGAACATTTTGGGTTTTTGGATCGGATTTTAACCGCCGACAAACTTCGTAGCCGTTCATCCGGGGCATGACAATATCCAATACCACTAAATCGGGAGGTGCGCTTTGAATTGCCTCCAATGCTTCTAATCCATCACTGGCATGGGTCACTGTTAAGCCAGTTGCTTTTAGGAGGTCTGTAATCATCTCCCTTTGCGCGATACTGTCTTCCACAATCAGAACTGTACTCATAAATGTCTATTTACCTCCTGATGTAGACGTTCCTATTTGGAACATTCCCTGATTCCTCCGCAAGTATTAACTGTATAAATTAATTCTAGTTTTTGACTATTTTCCTGGATATTGAGGTTTCACTGAGTTAGCTGACTCTGTGATAACATCTTTTACCTGATCTTTTAGTAGATCAACGAATCTTGGATCTCTTTATGTGCCCCATGCCCTATTGAGACTCTATGTTGATATATTTCTCTACGAGCATAAGTAACTCAGTGTCTGTAAATGGTTTTGTTAAATAATCTGTAGCCCCGACCATCCTAGCTTTGACTCGATCAATAAATCCATCTTTACCAGTGAGCATGATAATTGGTGTGAGCCGAAATGCTGTTGAATGTCGCAGCATGGCGCAAACCTCGTGCCCCTCCAATTCCGACATGGCAATATCACATAAGATTAAATCCGGTTTGAGTTGAAAAACCAGACTCAGTGCCTCTAAAGGATTGGTGAGAGCGATCGCTTCATAACCTTGTGGTTGTAAGATCGAATTTATAGTCTCACCGATGGCGATCGCATCGTCAATACATACTATCCGCCCCTTGGGTTTTCCTTGCAATTCCCAACTATCGGTATGGGTATCTGGTTTAACTGTGGTTGAATATACTAGTTGTAACCAACTCTGCTGCACATATGGATATATTGCCTTAGCAACTGTCAAAATGTCTCGGTTAAGATAGCGAGCCAGTTGACGCAAGGATGTTTTACCGTCAGCCCAATGTTGTAGCTTACTTACGGTTGCTTCTGGTAGCGAGGATTGTAGCTGAACTTTGTCAGATAGCACTGGCAACTGTTCTGGAGACTGAATGTGTGGATACAGCTGCTTCCACTCTTGCACCTGCTTCGTAATTTTTGTAACAAAGGGAGCAATCTCGAAAGTGTTTAATTGCGGGGCAAGTGCCGCACCCTGATGGAAAATGAAGTTACCTTGGTGCAAACTCAGCAGGTCAAAGAGGGTTTCATGCACCAAGCCGTGAATGATACTACCAGCGATCTTGGGATTGATAATATTTCGCTCCAAAAGTGCCCAAAGATAGGCATACTCTGGTGAGTCGGTTGATGGTAGAGAGGCAATTTGTTTGTCGGTGAGTTGCATCTCAACTCGGTAATGACGTAAATAATCGCTAATTCTGGATAAATTACTATTGCCTTCTTGACAATAGATAATTTGACCATTGAGGAAAAAGACGAACCAAGACTGTTGTTTGGCGCGATATTTGCTTGCTCCGTCTCCACCCAGTTTGTTGTTATGGTGAGAGCTAGTAGCTCTCACCCATAGTTGCCCAGTTCGTTGTCCCAACTCGATCAATTGCAGGATACTGCAAATATCAATTTCATTTAGATTTCCCTGCATTTATCTCAAAAGTGCTCCTTCAGTATTGCTGAATTCTGAATTGTGAATTCTGAATTCTGACTTCTTCTTTAAGTATTGATTATGGAGTATTGGCAAGATTTTTACCCTATTTCTTGTTGCCATTAGGGAATAGATTCAGTTATAAACCTTAATTTTTCGTAATACACTTCGACAAAGCTAGTGTTAACACGGAAGTCATCATCACTGTCATCAGTACAAAATATAAAGGCGCGACTAACTCGCTTTTATAAGTATCAAGACGTAACATCTTGCGTCTATAGTTTTGTCTGTCTTGTTCTCCTAAACTTCGGTTCAGTGAGACAAGTTAACAGAATTATTTAAGGTATATCCCAAAACATAAACTTTAAGTGCATCAATAAAGGAATAACGGTGTGCTGTATTTAGCAGAAGTACAAAAACAGAAAGGTGGTTTACTCAGTGGCGGTGCCAAAACCGAACTGAAACTGCTAGCTTGCCAGCGAACTGACCAGAATTGGAGTACTGTGTCGGAAGAAGTAATTGCCGCTGAGGACGCAAGCAAATTAAATGATGGTGCTTTGGTACTGGTTGAACTGAATCCGAATCGTCAAGTGCAGCGGATTCAAGAAGCAGGGCGGCCCCTAGTCAACATTTTGCAGAATTTTTCCCGCCAATTGGAGAAATTTAAGCTCAAGGAAGATGAAATTGATCAGTGGAAACAGTCGCTAACGTTTCAGGCGCAAGAGTTGAATCGCCGTGAAATGGACATGGAAGTACGCTCAGAACAGTTGCAACAATTGGAGGACGAGTTGCAACAACTAGAGGAGCAAAAACAGGAAGTTGACACATCCCGTCAGGAAATTGAACGCTTACAAACAGAAGTTGAGCGCAACCGCCTAGAATTGGAAGGCGCTTGGGAGCATTTGCGGGGTGAGCAGCGTCGCCTGGAGGAGCGTCAAGCGGATGTTCAACAAGGGACGGTTTTGGATGAGGAGCAAAGTCGGGTAATGAGTGAGTTACTGGATCGCTTGTCTAGTCGTGTTGCTCCCACGGAGACAGTAAGAGAACACTTGCATCTGGCCTTTGAATTGATCGAAAAGCAGCAAGCTACTCTTACCCCCCACTGGCAAAAACTGGAGGAGGAAAAAACTGCGATCGCACAACAGCAAGAAGAAGTTGAGCGCTTGTCACAAAGCTTTAGCGATCGCCAAAATGCATTGCAAGAATCACAAAATTCTCTAATTCAGCACACAGCCCAATTGCAGATAAATACAGCAGACCTTAGCAGCAAGCAAGAGTATGCTCGGATAATTAAAGAGCAGTTACGAAATGCCGAAGAGTTATATCAACAGATTCACTCTTTGGCTGCAACGTCTGGTGGTGTAGTTCTCGGCCAGCAAGCTGATGTAGAAGCTTTGGAGAAAATGCCTTTAGAAGAACTACAAAAGATAGTCCAAGACTTGCAGCATAAGTTAGAAATAGACGCTACCTTTGTTCACGATCAAGAACAAGAACTGAAATATAAACAAGAAGCTATAGAAGAACTCCAAACTAAAATAAATCACGCATCTGACCATGACCACATGAATTTGGAACTGGAACTAACAGATGAAAAAGACCTCTATCAGATGCTAAACTCCAGTTTGGTGGGACAACGCCGCAATATGCTACAGCATCAGAAGTTTCTTAAGCAACACCAAGCTGTATTGCTACGGCGACAAGGACATACTGTTGTTGATGAAGAAGAGGGTAATAAAGTTAATTTAGAACCGATTCTGTTACAAATTGAAACCCAGCGACAACAATATTCACAGGAAATCCAAAAGCTGGAACGTGAAATTGAGCAGATTCGTTCTGGTATTGAGCTAAATCAGGGAATGATTGACAATCAAACCCACGATCTCGATGAAAAGCGCCAAGAACTGAAAGCGATGGAGGAAAACCTTCTGTCCCTGCGAAGAACAACTGCTGAATGCTGTGGTCGAGTCAATCTTTATCAAGAAGCACTACAACCAATTCAGGATTCCCTGGATGGATTACGGCAAAAGCTGCAAGGAATTGCAGAATCTTTAGATCAATTCCAGGAAACTGGCGATTATCAAATCCAAGCGATCGCTCAGATGCGTCATACTCTCCAGAGTTTAATGCCTCAGCCAGAATTACTAGCGTCTTAACAAGCTATAAGGCTTTGGTGAGATAAGGGGGTTAAGTCCCTTGTTCTATGCAACCTCACAGGTAATCAGTAGACATCTCTAGAAATTAGTCAAAATCCTTGGTAGGCACAATTCATGAATTGTGCCTACGCCATTTTTACCGGATGTCTAGTATATTGGACTTTAGACAAAAAGATGAATCAAGAAGAAGCTAAGTATTTTGTTCCTAAATATTATTGCGATCAACTAAAATTAGTTTATAGAGCCAAAGAATACCAAGGGCTTAATGCCGGAAGGCATGAATGTACAAACTATGACGAAGTTTTAAATAGTATTCCTAGTTTCGTAAGGATAAAGACTGATATTTATCTACAAATTTATACGTCTGTCAAAAATCAAGCTAATGATTTGGTAACACAATCTTGGGCGGGAAAGATAAACTCAGAAGAAGAGAAATTTGAGCAAACTTTTTTAATTCCAATCCTTAAAACATTTCTAGAAGATATTAGTCTTTCTAAAAACCAAGACTATCCATACTTTGTTTGCTATAAACTCACAGTTTCAAACTGGCGGTTTCAGAGCAGCAATAGAATTCCGAAATATGAAATATCTGGAATCAAAACAAACCAAGAAGCTGAAAACCTAGCTAACAAAATAGTTCAATCTCTTGCAAATAAAGTTGTTAATGAATGGAAAGATCATTATGAAAGACTTGCTATTTCAGAAAAAATTCAAATTGAAGAATTACGTAGAAGAGGAGAGATTAACGAAAAAAAAAGAAATGAAGATAGGTTAGTTACGTTGACAATATGTTCTATCATTATTTTTATATTTTTTATGATTTTTGGGATATTACCTTTAACAATTAAATTATTTCCCCCAAAAGCACCATTTGGAAAATATCAAGTTAATCATAAGGCAATTCCCTCTAATTGGTCTGATGATAAAATTAGGACAACGCAGCGTTATTGTGAAGACTATTACGTATTGGTGAAGCAAGGTAAAAGCAAAAAAAATCCAAAATATTATGCCTTGTGTCATGATCTAGGTGTTGAAGAGTAATCAAATCTAACGCGAGCATCGTGCCTGATAACAAAAAGACTTTAAATAACTATTTCAAGCAGATCCAGTCGCCTTCTACTTGAGCGATCGCACCACCAGGAAATGGATCGGTTTGCGATCGGTTTGGCGCTATAATTAAAGCCGTTAATTTTTCGATATGTTCAAAACTAGGGGCATCAGTCAGTATTTGCTGCAACACCTGACG
Organism: Nostoc sp. UIC 10607; assembly: GCF_047228265.1. NCBI lineage: Bacteria > Bacillati > Cyanobacteriota > Cyanophyceae > Nostocales > Nostocaceae > Nostoc > Nostoc sp. UIC 10607. The sequence goes on from NZ_JBIQNW010000002.1 coordinate 64,383, forward strand.
CATCACCCGACGTTGCAGTGCCAATGGTGCTTTCTGCAATACCCGACGATTTAACCTCAAGGGAAGAAGAGTAAGGGAATCTTCTTCATCCCCAATGCCCCATGACATCGCCTTTTCTCGCAACTCTTGGGCAGCTTTTTCTAAATATTCCACTTCTGCTTGGAGAAGTTCTGCTGTTTGGGCTAAGGCTGATTCTACTTGTGGATTGAAATTTTCTCGCAAATATGGTATTAACTCTTGGCGAATGCGGTTGCGGGCATATTGCAAATCTTCATTGGTGGAATCTTCCCAAATTGGCAATTTAAATTCTTGACAAAATTGCTCTGTTTGTGAACGAGTAATTTCTAACAGTGGACGCACTAGCATAATGCCTGTAGTTAGAGGGCGTTGCCAAGTTAGGGCTTGTAAGCCATCAGCACCAGTACCGCGAATTAAGTTGTAGAGGAGAGTTTCGGCGCGATCGCTTGCGGTGTGTCCTGTAACTATATATTGATAATTATTTGTTTGCGCGATCGCACTTAAAGCTTGATAGCGCCAATCGCGGGCCGCAGCTTCACTATTTATAGGTTCGTTCGCTGTTTCTAAATAAAAGGATATATCCCAAGTTTTAGCTAAATTTTCAACGTGATGAGCATTAGCTTGGGAGTCAGAACGCCAACGATGATCGCAGTGAGCAATACCTAAATACCATCCCCATTTGGATTGTAAATCTAAAAGTAATTTTATTAAACACAGAGAATCCTGTCCGCCGGAGACAGCGACTAATAGTCGCTCGTTGCGCTCAAATAAGTGACGCGATCGGATTGTGCGATGGATTTTTGCGTGTAGAGGAGTCCATACCATTTTTAGAACTTCTCATAGTTTTTGGATTTGACTTGCAGCAACAACTTGTTTAACAGTTAACGCTAGTTCGGGGAAAGTAGTAGAGAGAATGCGGTCATTACCCGTGAACTTTTGAACTTGGTATTGACCCTCAACCAATTGATAAACAAAAACCGTGGGGAGTTTGGGATTACCAAGATAAGCACGAGAAGCGATCGCCAGATAATCTACAATCCAATACTCAGAGATACCGAGTCGCTGATACTCATCTAGCTTGTCAACGTAATCATCATCCCAGTTTGTTGGGGTGACTTCTACAGCAAGTTGGATAGGCTCAATCAGCGCACCATAGGCTAGAACATTGGTATTCCACTGCGATGCATTAACTACACCTACATCTGGATTTCTACCTCGTTCTTCTCCAGTATCAGTAAACGTCCTAACGATGATATCTTTATCAGCAATATAATCTAGTCCCAAGCGCCTAATTTCATCATTGAAGCCAAGCATTAAAAACCTTGCCACATTCTTATGCGCTCTAGTTGGCTCCACTGGTATAATCTCTCCGTTGATCAGTTCGTAAATGCCACCATCAGGGTATTGCTCTAGAAACTCTTCAAAAGTTAGTTTTTTAACTGGAGTCTGAACCATATTGTTCACTTGCTAAAAAAGGACTTAAAGTAATTTGTAATTGATAATGAAGCTCCTACATTGCTAACGTAATTCGGAATTTCCAGGTTTGAGTTTGTTGCTTTATTTTAGGCAATTCTTGCAACACAAAGTAAATAATTTTGCAATACTCTCCGTTTCTGACTTTTCACGGCATTTAGAAAACCTCTCTCTAAATCTCTCTCCTAAAAGGAGAGAGACTTTGAATTTTCCCCCTTCCCGCATCGGGAAGGGGGTTAGGGGGTTAGGTTTTTGGTGGACTTTTCCACATAACCTGAATTGTCAGTCTCTGTGTCTTTGCGCGAATATTATCCTCAATCCAACGCATAATATACAAAATCTTGGATAAATTCATAGGTAACTTTATGGCAGAAATTCAAGTTGGAATTGAAGGGGAAGGCGCACCAGCAGCAGCCGAGGCTTTGCTAGAAATTCCGGGAATATCGGGAAGCTATGAAGTACCGACGCAAAAAGAGGGAACTTTGGCGGCTGTTGCTACTATTATTGGCATTGTGGGTGGTGCTGTGGCTTTAGCTGAACAAATCCGCAAATGGTATCAAGAATGGCATAAATCTCATCCAGGGAAGCAATTTGATGTAGTAATTCTTGACCCTGATACTGGAAACAGGATTTTACTCGAAGAAGCTACCATAGAGGAAATCACGGAAATCCTTAAATCTATCAGCAAATAAGTGCAAACTATCCGCATTCAACTTCGGGAAAGTACGCAGGAAACAGTTGAACTCAGGTATTGGGTACCTCAAATAAAGCACTATGAATCACGTCGCCTGAAATTAGCAGAAATCGCTGATTTACTCAAGCAAGGCGAACGAGATTACTATAAACTGCTGCCCAATTTACCAGGAATCGGGCAGCAGTTATTTTTTTGGTTGGATGGGGATGGACGCTGGTTGAGTCGGGGAATTGCTAACTGTCGCGGTGAGGGGTTGGTAATTGCCATTGATACCGAGCAAAAACTGGCACATCTACCTTGGGAAGTGCTGCATGATGGTGAGGATTTTTTGGTGAAGCGGGTTAATCCAGTGGTGTTACCTCTGCGCTGGATTGAGAAAGAAACGGAACCGTTTTCTGTGGAAGCACGACAATTGCGAGTATTGTTTATGGCAACCGACCCGGAAAATGTGCAACCAAAGTTAGAGTTTGAACAGGAAGAAGCGAGAATTCTGGCTGATACGCGAGATTTTGCTGTAGATTTGCGGGTGGAAGAAAGCGGTTGCGTTAGCGAATTGGGTAAGGTGTGGAGTCGCTATTTTAATGACTTTGATGTGTTTCACCTCACAGGGCACGCCTCAATTAAAGATGAAGCACCTTACACGCCTTACTTTATCACTGAGACGGAAATCGGGGAACGCCACGAAACCACAGCCGCAGAACTTGCCGAAGTCTTCCGGTTTCGCTTTCCCAAGTTGGTGTTTTTATCTGGTTGTCGGACTGGACAAGCACCAGATAAAGGGGCTGTCCCTTCAATGGCTGAGGCACTTATTGAACAAGGGGCGAGGGCGGTTTTAAGTTGGGGGCGGCCTGTGGAAGATCGGACAGCCACAGCCGCCGCCGCGCACCTCTACGGGAAATTGGCAGCCGGATATCAATTAGCCCAAGCACTCGCTAGCACTTACCAGCAGTTGTTTAAACAGAAAGTGGGTGACTGGCATTTGTTGCGGTTATATGTCCAGGGCGAATGTCCGGGTGCGTTGGTGGAAGTGTTGGGAGATGTGCCACCCTCAGCGCCGGAACCTGCATACCAACAGTTTTTAGATCCCGATACCCAACTGGTGCGGGTGGCGAAACCCTCTGAGTTTGTTGGGAGACGGCGGACTTTGCAACGTTGTCTCAAAGCTATTCGCACTTCATTAGGGGTACTAATTCACGGACTGGGGGGTGTGGGTAAGAGTACTGTGACGGCGCGACTTCTGGAAAGGATGGTTGGCTATCATAGGCTGGTGAACTTTCGGCAACTGGATGAGGACAAACTGCTCAAAACCCTGGCTGAACAATGTACCTCGGAACGGGGGCATGATATTCTCAATGGCAAGTTACCCTTGATGCAGCGCCTCACCAAGTTTTTCACTGAAGGACTGAATACCAAAGAACAGCGCTTTGCCTTGGTGCTGGATGACTTTGAGGCTAATTTGGATTTACGAAATGGGGTTTATGTCTTGCAACCACAAGTTGTGGATGTACTGCTGGCGTTGCTGAAGGCGATGCAAAATTCCCAACTTCCCCACAAGGTAATTATTACCTGTCGCTACAATTTTACTTTGTCGGAACTGAATCATCGTCTGTACCGCGAACCTCTGGGCGCTTTGGGTGGGGCAGATTTAATTAAAAAGTATAATCGTCTGCATTCGTTTAATGGCAGTTGGCAATTTCAGCCAGATTTGCCGGAACGTGCCAAACAAGCAGCTGATGGCAATCCTCGGCTGTTGGAATGGTTAGATAAGATTTTGCAAAATTCCCCGAAGTCGCCGGAAGCGGAGAGGGGAGTTGAGATGATTCTGCAAAAGATGGCAGATAAGGAAAAGGAATTTCGTGAGGATATTTTGGCACAGGTATTGCTGAAGCAGCAAACTCCAGCTTTGCGTCAAATGCTGGGGAAGTTGTTGGTGTATGAGTTACCTGTTCCTTTAGCTGCTATTTCCCCGATTTGTGAGGATATCTCAAGTTGGGAAAGTCATATTCAACGCGCTGAAATTTTGGGTTTGTTGGAAGTTACCCTCACCAACAACACAGAGAGGTTGTATCGTGTTCCCCGGATTTTGTCACCGTTGCTAGAGTTTCCAGAAAACCCCAAGGGTGAAGAGTTGTATAAACAAGCTGCACAAATCTTGTATCGCCTGTGGTGGGAAGAGGCGGAAGGTGCTACGGAGGCGCAAAAGTTAGAAATTCATCGCTTGGCGTTGCTGGGGAAGGATGAAGGAATCGCAGCGAAAACAGCTAGTTCATTGGCGAAAGACTTGGTGAATCAAAGTCGATTTCGGGAAGGAATACATCTGTGCAAATCAACTTTAGAAATTACTAAAAACCATAGTGTTTTCAACGCAATTGCTTATTGTGAACACCAAATGGGTGAGGTTGATCAAGCATTAAACTATTACGAACAAGCTTTAAATCTTTGTCCCGCAGAAGACGAACAAGAACTAGCATCAATTTATCATTGTTTAGGGATGCTGAAAGCAAACAAAGGGGAAGTGGATCAAGCGATCGCACTTTTCAATCAGTCTTTGGAAATAAATGAACGCATTGGTAATGTCCAAGGCAAAGCGGCAACGTTGCACAATCTGGGAACTATCTACGCCAACAAAGGGGATGTGGATGAAGCGATCGCACTCTACAATCAGTCTTTAGAAATAGAAGAACGCATTGATAATGTCAAAAGCAAAGCGGCGACGTTGCACCAACTGGGAATTCTCTATGCCAACAAAGGGGAAGTGGATGAAGCGATCGCACTCTACAATCAGTCTTTGGAAATAAAAGAACTCATTGGAAATGTCCAAGGCAAAGCGGCGACGTTGCACAATTTAGCAGGTATCTACGCCAACAAGGGGGATGTGGATGAAGCGATCGCACTCTACAATCAAGTCCTTGAAATTGATGAACGCATTGGAAATGTCCAAGGCAAAGCGGCGACGTTGCACCAACTGGGAAATACCTACGCCAACAAAGGGGATGTGGATGAAGCGATCGCACTTTTCAATCAGTCTTTGGAAATAAAAGAACGCATTGGAAATGTCCAAGGCAAAGCGGCGACGTTGCACGAGTTGGGAAGTATCTACGCCGACAAAGGGGAAGTGGAGCAAGCGATCGCACTTTTCAATCAATCTTTGGAAATAGAAGAACGCATTGGTAATGTCCAAGGCAAAGCGGCGACGTTGAACCAATTAGGACTTATCTACGCCAACAAAGGGGAAGTGGAGCAAGCGATCGCACTCTACAATCAGTCTTTGGAAATAAGTGAACGCATTGGAGATGTGAAAACTAAAGCGGCGACGTTGCACAAACTGGGAATGCTCTACGCCGACAAAGGGGAAGTGGAGCAAGCGATCGCACTCTACAATCAGTCTTTGGAAATAGAAGAACGCATTGGTAATGTTCAAGGTAAAGCGGCGACGTTGCACTGTCTGGGAATTCTCTACACCAACAAAGGGGAAGTGGATGAAGCGATCACACTTTTCAATCAGTCTTTGGAAATAAATGAACGCATTGGTAATGTCCAAGGCAAAGCAATGACTCTGTGGTGGCTAGGAGATTTGGCAGAACAACAGGGTGAATACACTAAAGCGATATCCTATTTGCAACCAGCTTTAGAGATTTTGCAGCGATTGAAGTCACCGGATGCTGAAAGTGTGAGTGCAAGTCTTGATAGGATAATTCGTAATTCGTAATTCGTAATTCGTAATTACAGCACTTAAAGTTTTTTGTCTCACGCAGAGGCGCAGAGAACAATGTGAGAGTGTTTTCTAAGTAAATGAAAATTGCTGTAATGAGTCTTTGATACTCGTGAATGAGTCTTTGATACTCGTGCGAGAGTCTTTAATACTCGTGGACGAGTCTTTGATACTCGTGAATGAGTCTTTAATACTCGTGGACGAGTCTTTGATACTCGCGGACGAGTCTTTGATACTCGTGGATGAGTCTTTGATACTCGTGAATGAGTCTTTGATATTCGTGGACGAGTCTTTGATACTCGTGGATGAGTCTTTGAACTCCGTTAATGAACCTCGGAGCTTCATTTGTGAACCTCGCAATGTTGTTCGGTTAAGGCAAAAGACGCGATAAATCGCCGTCTCTACAAAGGAATGATTATTGTAGAGACGGCGATTTATCGCGTCTTCGTGATTATGGGATTTATTGCGTCTTTGCTACCTTTTTCAAATGAGATAATCAGGATCTACACCGAGCGATGTCTAACGACAAGCCGCTCTGCGTCTACACAATTGTTATGCTTTATTTGCAAAAATCGAGAGGTTCAGATCCCCGACTTCTCAAAGAAGTCGGGGATCTTTTGCTCAGTATTAGTTCTCCACTTGTTTGAGTTTTTGAAAAATTTCATCAAGTGGGGACTCAGATTCATCAGGACAAAATTCTAAAGCAAGTCTAACTTTTCCTTTTTTCCATCCCAAATTACTAAATTGCAAAACTTCACAATTTAATCCTTGGGTATACAAATTTACTTCGTCTGTTTCTTCTGCTCCAACATATTCCTTAATCGCTGTAATCAAATCACGGACTTTAAAAGTTTTGGCAATATTTAACTTATTAAAAGTGTCTGGTTCTATAGACACAACTTCATCATGGTTTAGTCTCTCGAATCCATCTTCCATAAAAATCTCCTCTCAATAAATCTATATTTTCTAGAGATATAACAGTTCATCCGAAATAAAATGATGATTTTATAGATTTAGTGCTGCTCAAATAAAAATTCAGTAATAATTTGATGTCCGGTAAATTAGCCTATAATTCTCGCGTTACCCCTCCCCAAAACATCGGCTACGATGTACACACATCTTGGTAATGAAGTGCAAACCCTGGGTTTACCCCCCTTAATCCCCCCTTGCAAAGGGGGGAAATATCCGGTTCTCCCCCTTGGCAAGGGGGAGTTAGAGGGGGTGAGAAGGACTTGTGTGTACACCGTAGGGAGAGTTAGAGGGGGTGAAAAGGACTTATCGTAGCCTTAGCAAGGGGCGGGTAGGGTAATTTTATTTAAACGGTTCTTAAAAAAACCAACCGTAAGAATGCAAACCTTTACCCAAAAGATTTACACCGAGATAGCAAACCCAAACCACAAGCAAGCCCGTGGCGGCTAAAATGGCGGGACGACGACCTTGCCAACCACGAGTAATTCTGGCGTGGAGGTAGGCGGCGAACACTAACCAGGTGATTAATGCCCAAGTTTCTTTCGGGTCCCAACTCCAGTAAGAACCCCAGGCTTCGTTAGCCCAAACGCCACCGGCAATAATGCCAATTGTCAGCAGGGGAAATCCTAGTCCGATGATGCGATAGCTGATGTTGTCGAGGGTTTCGGCAAGGCTAAGGCGCTGGGGTGAAAGAGGTTCAGCAGATGCAACGGCTTGAGATTCAGGGCTAGTTACTAAATTCAAAACAGCAGTGTTACCGTTACCGTTGCCGTTGCTACTAGTTTCAAAACGGGCAAAGCCATTATTTTCGGCAGAAGGGGCTGATGGTTGAGAAATTAGTTCAGATGCTTTGTGCAAGCGGTAGCCGTTACTGCGATAGCCACCAGTACCTACAGAACTACCTTGTAGTTGGATGTTTTGACCACGAGTGACTATTAAGAAAGCGATCGCTAACAACGAACCCACCATCAAAGCAGAATAACTTAACATCATGACGCTGACATGCATCATCAGCCAATTTGACTTCAAGGCAGGTACTAAAGGTTCTGACGCTTGCATCTGGGATGGTAGTGTCATAGTAGCAAAAGCTGCGATCGCCATTGCCACCGGAGCTGTAGCAACTCCTACTAAGCGGCTACGGCTACTACTTTCAGCAATGAGATGGACTGCGGTAATTCCCCAAGTTAAGAAGAACAGAGATTCATAGAGATTACTTAAGGGAAAGTAACCAGCTTCAATCCATCGTGCCCCTAATAGAGTAGCTATACACAAATTTGCGATCGCCATCCCAGCTGTCCCCAAAGCGGCTAGATAAGGCAGATTCGGAAAAGCCGCTCCTCCCCAATACACCAGCATTGTCAGGAATAATATGGCAAAGGACGCATTGTCCAGCCAGTTCTGGAGTACAACCAGATTCATAAAGTGTTCTCTCCGTGGATAATTTAAAATATGGATTCTGACTGTTCTGATCCTATATGCTTAGAGGGTCATGAAACAGGGCAAAGCTAGGAGTTATGAGTTATGAATTAATAACTTTTAATACCATTTCCTTTTAAGCTTGCTAAAGATGATACCGCTCTGAGGTAAAGAAACACCAGCCTCGAAGATTGATGTATAGCAAGATTTTTGAGAATTGGTACAACTCCTAACTCCTAACTCCAAATTCATAACTCCAAATTCCTAACTTTTCAAATTGCTGTTATGGAGAAGTAGTAGATGGTGTAGCAGAACTGCTCTTATTACTTTCTGGACTAGGCAAAGCAGTCGAGTTCCTAACTTTTTTGAGTGAGATAAAAATGTCGTAACGGTTGCTGCGACTATCGCTGACGGCAGATGTCATCCCAATTGAGCGCGTTGCAGCTAGCAAAGATTGTTGATTGGGAATTAAAGTTGGTAAAGGGAAATTTTTCACAGTTCGTTCCACATCCAGAAAAAATTGACCATTTGCCGGATTGGGTTCTGTAGGAACTGTTTGTTGGAAGGGAAGAGTGCTAGCTAGTGTGTTGTTGGGTTTGGGAACAATTTTATCAGTGATGGGAGCGCCCACTACTAGAAAGGCGACATCTCCATCTAACCAGCCGTGGGTGCCAGTTAAAGTACCATAGGGTGAAACCCAGTTAACAACAGGTTGACCTGCGACTTTCGCCGGTTGGACTTGGAACTGGTATTGATTTCTCATCACTTCATCGAGCTGTTTTATGGATGTTTCAGCCGATTGGCGATTGCTTGTCTGTACCATGAACAGTAAACCCACACGAAAATCATCTGGTGAACCTTGTTTTGCAGTAGTAGGAATCAGTGATAAGGAAAACTCGCCTTTCATCCAACTGAGCAAATCCTTATCTAAATCGAGATCGGTAAGCGATTTTACACCACCTCTGATCTGTTCTGGTGCGATCGGCGATCGCGGATTTCCCTGAGATGTTAAAACATAGTCTCCCCACAACCGCTGTAAGTTGCCCCCCGAAAGCATCATTAAGGTTTCTGCTGGTACGCGGCTTTGCATTTTCCCAGCTTTGTTTTCTACCGCCAGCACACGTTGACTATTAGGATTTAGCCAAGAAACGCCCTTGAAGCGAATTCCTTCTGCCTCTAAGGTCATTGTCCCCGCTAAACCTTGGTTATTTTGCAGTTGAGCCAAAACTTGAGCAGGTAAAGGGCGGTTTGGAGAAGCTGCGGCTATTTTGGCTGCTGTTGGCACATTTATGTAAAACTGGCCAAAGGGTTGGTAATTGGCAATTTTCGGAAAATTCTCAGCAAAGCCTCCTGTTGTGGCTAGGGATGTTTTATTTTTGTAGGCATCAATTGCTCTTTCTGTGGCTTTGGGATTATCAGTTATGACTAAAAAACGCCCATCTAGTAAAGCCGCTGAGAAGTTTTCTCCTGCTTGTCCCTCACTTTGTTTAATGGCGATCCCTTGATAAGTACGGTCAATCCATTTGCCTTGTTTAAGGGTTTTGGGTTGTGCCAAAATGCTTTTGGCGATTTCTGGGTTTTTCACTGGCAATACCATTACCATCGACTGCTGATCACTAGCAGCATCTTCATTGGTGGTAACTGGTTTGGGTGCAGGTTTACTGGCTGTTGCTGGAGCAAGAATTGCGATCGTAATGTCATTGCCTACCCAAGGAGCGATATCTTTCTGGAAATCATAACCATTACTAGTTAGAAAGCGATCGCGCAATTCAACTAAATTTTTGTCTAGTTCTGCTTGGGTTTCTTTTGTGCCAAACTCCCGCAATTTCTGCCATTGCTGGGGATCTGTTGTCAGAGAAACCGCAAACAGGGCATCACCAGGAATAATATTTGCACCTACTAGCAAATCGCTGGAAGATAGTTGTCTCTGGCTTAACAACCAGTATGCTGCACTCCCTGCACCAATCAATAGCCCAGCAGCCGAGAGCGTCAGCACCAGAGACGGTTTCTTATTTTTATTCATTGGAACAGACACAAGAGGCGGTGCCATTGAAACCTATACCTTATACTTGCAAACTCATTAGTTGTTTGATTGGTTAAGTTAACCAAAAAGTTTCTCGTTATCTAGGGCAGTTAACTGCATAAATTTCGCCATCCTAGACTTTGATGATATTTCCGTAATAAACCTTCCCTACTGTTTCAAAAGCGCTGTTTTAGTGGTTAGTTACCTTTTTTAACATGCTTTGTTGAATTTCGCAGAATGCTTCTGCGGAAATTCTTCGAGAGTTAAATCCGCTATTTCAAGCACTTTGAGGATATAACTAACTTGGGCATTGCTGCAAGTCATCAGCAACAGATACTACCTTCTATTTACAGAACCCCCATATGTTGTAGTGACTTTATCTAACCTAGATAAATTCAGTATTTGGGATTTCGTATGGTTTACCAATCTTAAAAATCAGATATATTGGTGAATTCTGATTTTTATGAGTTTGTATCATTTCGATGCAAAACAGTTGTTATTTTTGCTGAGGAGCAACTGCTAATTTTTGATTAAAAAAAAATTAAAAACTAATTGAGCTTTGAATTAGAGTGTGCTTCTTTGAAAAAGTACACTACGTGCAGCGTCTAGTAGAGAAGCGGTACTAGGCTGCTAAGAATAGGTTGGAATTTTTCAATGGTATTATGCTTATGCCTCAGCATTAACAGCACTTAGCTGCATAGACCCCAAATATTTGGTTAAATAAGGCGAAAAAACTTCATAAATTAAGGTCAGTGGCTGTCCATGATGCCAAAACAAGTAATGGCGACCCCAAAAAGGCCCAGTTACATCAAAACCAGACTCTAACGCCGATGAGTCACCGTAATAAATTCCTCGAACATCTCGATACAACTCTGTACGAAGACGAGCTAAACTCGCCCAAATTGGTAATGAACGATTTTGCAAATACTCATCTACATGACTGGCTTCCCACCATGAGGTTGCATAGGCTAATCGCTGACCAGAAGCAGTACGCAGCCACACTTGTCGCCGTAGTCGCGGCCCTGGGACAGCTTGGATTAAGTCAGGAGCACCATCCAAATCCATGCCAATCAATGACATATCAATGACATCTACTTCTACAGGCTCACCTGTAAGCAATTCTAAGTGACGTGTTGGAGATCCGTCACCCAAAAGCATTAGCTGCCAAGCAGGTGCTAGCTGAGTGTGAGGTAAACTTTGTTGAATTATTTCCTCCCCTCCTTGCCAAATCGGAGTGAGGCGATGCCAAGCTGCTGGCAGTGTTAAGTTGTTTGTTGGCGTAAAAGTAATAGTCAATGCTTTTTACAAAACTTCACTTATCTCTATAAAAGCATAAAAAACTAGAGCTATACCAATATTAAGGGTCAATAGTCTAAGGTTTTTGACCCTTGACTATTGACCCTTGACTAAACAAGCAAAAATGCGGATGGCGAGACTCGAACTCGCAAGGCAAAGCCACACGCACCTCAAGCGTGCGCGTATACCAATTCCGCCACATCCGCACGGGTTGTCTAAACATAGACTATAGCATAAGAAAATAATTATAGTAAGGTGATATCTAAGTTATATTTCTCAAAAATATAAATTTCCTCAAGGCGGTATCAGGCTGACAGAAATCTAGCGTCTGCACAAGTGATATTAAAAAGGGTAGAGCGACAGTGTTCGGCAGGGTGCGATCGCGTACCCACCCGCGGTAGGCAATGTCTACGACGGTCTACGACGGGCTATGACGCTCGATAGCGCAGCGTAAAGCCTTCTCTATGAGAGGCTTGTCTACGACACGCTGCGTGAACGCCAACGGCATAGCTTCTCTACGAGACGCTACCGCGAACGCTTAGAGCGACGTAGGAGCCTCTAACTCGCTATCGGCGTCGCAAAAGCCCAGTTTGGTAAGCTAGCCACGACTTACAGCAACAATGTTGTTAGTGTAGTAAGACCTGTAGAGGCAGCAAGCCTGCAATCTTAAGTTTGCTTAGAATCAGGGTGGCGAATCTCCTGTGATAATTTGAAATAATGCGAAAGCGTCGTTTCAAGTTGGATCAGAGAAAATGTCAATCTACTGGTAATGATATCGAAACTAAAAAATGAAGTTTGACAAAATATTAATTGCCAATCGGGGAGAAATCGCCCTTCGCATTCTCCGCGCCTGTGAAGAAATGGGGATTGCGACAGTCGCGGTTCACTCCACCGTTGACCGGAATGCTCTCCACGTCCAACTTGCTGATGAAGCGGTTTGCATTGGCGAACCTGCTAGCGGTAAAAGTTATTTGAATATTCCCAATATTATTGCTGCCGCATTGACGCGCAATGCGACAGCGATTCATCCAGGTTATGGCTTTTTGGCAGAAAATGCCCGGTTTGCAGAAATCTGTGCTGACCATCACATTGCTTTTATCGGCCCAACTCCAGAAGCCATAAAGCTGATGGGGGATAAATCCACTGCCAAAGAAACCATGCAAAAAGCTGGAGTCCCGACAGTACCAGGTAGTGAGGGGTTGGTAGAATCCGAGGAAGAAGGATTAAAATTCGCCAAGGATATCGGCTATCCAGTGATGATCAAAGCCACAGCTGGTGGTGGTGGACGGGGTATGCGCCTAGTGCGTTCTGAAGATGAATTTGTCAAACTTTTCCTCGCGGCTCAAGGGGAAGCAGGAGCAGCTTTTGGTAATTCTGGCGTTTATATAGAAAAATTTATTGAACGTCCCCGCCACATTGAATTTCAAATTTTGGCGGATAACTACGGTAATGTTATCCACTTGGGTGAACGGGATTGCTCTATTCAGCGGCGGAATCAAAAGCTACTAGAAGAAGCTCCAAGTCCGGCTCTCGACGAAGACCTGCGTGAGAAAATGGGACAAGCTGCTGTCAAAGCTGCTCAATTCATTAATTACAGTGGGGCGGGTACTATCGAGTTTCTCTTGGATAGATCCGGTAAATTCTACTTTATGGAAATGAACACCCGGATTCAAGTAGAACATCCTGTAACAGAGATGATTACTGGAATAGACTTGGTTGCCGAACAAATTCGGATTGCTCAAGGGGAAAGACTCAAGCTTACTCAAGAGCAAGTAGTCTTGCGGGGTCATGCGATCGAATGCCGAATCAACGCTGAAGACCCCGATCATGACTTTCGCCCTTCTCCTGGACGAATCAGTGGCTATCTGCCCCCTGGAGGCCCTGGTGTTCGGATTGATTCTCACGTTTACACAGATTATCAAATCCCGCCCTACTACGATTCCTTGATTGGCAAGTTAATTGTTTGGGCACCAGACCGGCCTACTGCTATTAACCGTATGAAACGCGCACTCCGGGAATGTGCCATCACTGGACTACCTACGACGATCGGGTTTCATCAAAGAATTATGGAGACTCCACAGTTTTTGCAGGGTAACGTCTATACAAATTTTGTGCAGGAAATGAACGGCTAAGGGAGTGGGGAGTAGGGAAGGAAAGAGGTTATAGGTTACAGGGGACAGGGTTATAATCTGTGACCTGTACCACCTTCCACCATCCGTGCCGAGCTCTCTGATCTTAAGTTACAGGGGGCAGGGTTATAACCTTTAAACTGTTCCCTATACCCTATACCCTGTAACCTGTACCCTAATTCACACGAGAGAACATAGTCAGCAATCCTTGTTGACCTAGTAATATTTCTCGCAGCAGACTGAAGATACCAACCCAAATAATAGGTGTAATGTCCACTCCGCCTATAGGTTGCACCAGTTTTCGCAATGGCACTAAAAACGGTTCAGTAGGCCAAGCTATTAAATTAAAGGGCAGACGATTCAGATTCACTTGCGGATACCAAGTGAGAATGATGCGAAATATAAATAAAAATGTCATTAGCCCTAAGACAGGGCCCAGAATCCAAGCAGTCAGGTCAACACCAGTCATCGGTTTAAGGTACTATCTGTAAAGAAAGAAAAACTTAGGCGAACGGCAAGCCGCGCTTCGCGAACGCCACAAAATTTTAAGCTTTGTAAAGCACTCTTATCATCATTTTAACTAAATGCTGTGACTTTCTTCGGGAATAAAAAAGTAAACTCGCTCACAGCAGTTACCAAGTTTGGCAGTTCAGAGTTAGAGGCTTCTCAAGAAAGTAATACACTATTAAAATTAGGATGAAGTGTGTAAAAAAAGGTTGAGAAGTATGACGCCTTCTTTAGCAAATTTTCTTTGGAGTCTGTTATGGGGTACTGCAATTGTTGTGATACCCGTTACAGTTGGTCTAATTTTCATTAGCCAAAAAGATAAAATTCAGCGTTCATAATGCTTATGAGAGTTAATTCAACTCTCATAATCGATTGTCTGTCACCTATCTACATTAATTGCACCAAAAGCAGCAGTTTTTGAGGCTAGTGGCAGTTGTAGATGACAGACATAGGTGTTTTTACTTTTCGGTGAACGGCTTCAGAGCTTCTTTGCCAGAGGCTTTGAAGCTTCAATATTTATCGTGCCTAATTAGAGTAGTGATTTTAATTGTGACTCGCTAACATAGATTTGATATTGGGAAAACAGCAATGATAAATTTTGGGCTGAACTCAGCCAGTTTTCTGGCTCAGGTAAATTTTGGGGCAAACTCAGCCAGTATTCTAGGAATTTTCCTGGCTGTGGCTGGGGCAGCACTGTATTTTCTCCGCACTGTGCGTCCAGAATTGTCACGAGATCAAGATATCTTTTTTGCAGCAGTCGGCTTGCTCTGCGGCTTCATTCTCGTGTTTCAAGGATGGCGGCTAGACCCGATTCTGCAATTTGGTCAACTGCTTTTAGTTGGCACAACTGTATTTTTTGCAGTTGAAAGTATTCGTTTGCGGAGTATAGCTACCCAGCAAGCAAAGCGCAACACTCCGATTGTGGATGATGAGCGAGAGGTAAGCAGAAACTATTCCTACAACGATCGCAGAAAGTATCAGGCTGAAATGGATGCAGACTTAGATCCATTGCCTTATGAAGACGAGGAGGAACGCCCCGTGCGTGCCCGGATTCGGGGTAGCAGGGATGAGATTTCAACTCGTGATGACTACTACGAGGAGCAACCCCCCCGTCGTTCAGAACGCCGTAACAGCAGCAGTGGCGAAAGACAGGCTCCATCTGATAGAACACGGCGGCGGACTTCTGGGCGTCCTGTGAATCGCCCTTCTGAAACCCCTGAAGAAGAAAATTGGGGTTCTTCATCTAGGCAAGTTGATGATTGGGAAAGTTCAGGAGGGGAAGTCAGAAAACCTTCTCGGCGTAGTAGTAACGGGTCTGGGCGTCCAGAAAGTCGTGAAGATGATGTTGCTCCCAGACCAAGAAGGCGTCGTCCACCCGCTGACTCGGCTTCTCGAAGACCGCGCGAAGATGATGAGGCGATCCCAACTGATTATGTGCCATACAACCCGATTGAAAAGCCAAATCAGGGGCCAGATAATTCGACCGATTTTGATGATGATGTTTGAAACAGTTTGCGTAGAAGTAGGTTTAAAGGCGACGGAAAAAAGTTGAGGTGGAAAAATTTACGCCTACATTTTGGCTCCAAAGACCAATTCATTGGAGCCTAGTTTTTGGTTTAACTAGTTTGCTTGCATCTTGTGGTTCTAACAATATTCCCCTAGGGCCTACTTCCCTCAACAGTCGCTACACCGAGGAGCAACCTGCTTTGAGTGGAAATGGGCGCTTTTTAGCGTTTGTATCTAATCGGAATGGTAATCAGCAGCTACTGGTTTTCGATTTGGAAAGGCAACTGTTTATTGGCACGCCGGGCATAAACCGAGCGGAGACAATTGCTGAAAGTCCTAGCTTGAGCTATACCGGGCGTTATATTGCTTATATTACTAGTGACCAGGGTAGACCTGTGGTGGCGCTTTACGATCGCGCTACACAACAGTCGCAAATCGTCACACCAACCTATCGCGGCTGGGTCAGAAAACCAAATATTAGCCCAGATGGACGTTATGTTGTTTTTGAAACCGCCAGCCGTGGTCAGTGGGATATTGAAGTCCTAGATCGGGGGCCAAATATTGAGTTAGATATTCCCAACGGTGCAACTGTAAGTTCACCTCCGTAGGAGTTAGAGATGCGATTAATCGCGTCTGTACAGGAGTTAGGAGTTAGGAGTTGTGAGACTATTGACTAATGACTAATGACTAATGACTAATGACTAATGACTAATGACTAATCATATAAAACGTGTTTTTTTTATACCTGCATTTTTATGCTTAAGTTTATTGACTGGATGTTTTGGCTACCCTCGCCTTTTGAGTTATCCCTTTGATCCGGGGGGTCGGAGTCTCAATAGTTTAGCGTCGGAATTAGACCCGGAAATTTCTGGGAGATACATTGTTTTTATTACTGACCGACGGGGTAGCCAAGATGTTTATATGTTTGATACGGTGACTCGTAATTTGGTTGATTTGCCAGGTCTAAATTCCCTTGATGCGATCGCAACTCATCCTAGCGTTTCACAAGATGGTCGTTATGTTGTGTTTGGTTCTAGCCGTCAGGGGCGATCGGCTATTTTTCTCTACGACCGGGAAACACGCCAATCACGAAATTTAACTAATAACCTGCAAGCTGAAGTCCGCAACCCTGCAATTAGCGCTGATGGTAGTAGGATTGCTTTTGAGTCGAGTAACAACGGGCAGTGGGATGTTTTAGTATATGACGGTTATGGGCGACCGTTGAATATACCTCAAGAACCCCGTTGAACTAGAGTTATCAGTTATGAATTAGGAGTTAGGAGTTGAAATTCCCAACTCCTAACTCATCACACCTAACTTTTATCCGCTTCTACTTGTTGCACAGATTCAATGAGCGATCGCACTTGTTGCGTCCCTTCTGAAGGTTCAAATGATAGGGGAAACTTACCCCGGAGGATCATCCGCAAACCGAGGGGTGCAAGACTGAGTAATCCTTTTAAATCTTTAAAGTAGTTACCGACAACTTGTAAACCAAATTGACGTTCATCAATCCAACCACCTTCTTTAACTAAATCCACCAATACTTTTCGGTGACGAATTGAGCGACTATCGCTGGCTTGTTTGTGGGTGAGAATTTCTTGTTTAATTTTGGTAATTTGTTCTAATGGTGCAACCTCCATTGGACAAACTGAATCGCAGTACAAACAACGGGTGCAACCCCATACGCCTTTAGTACCTTCGTTGTAGCTTTCTAAGCGATTTTGGGTGTCGCTATCGCGGGAGTCTGCTACCATCCGGTAAGCTTTGGCAAGGGCATGAGGACCAACAAAGTTTGGATCAACTTCACGGGCGTTGCATTCAGAGTAACAAGCACCACACATAATACAATTACCAGTTTGATCGAGGCGCGATCGCTCTTGTGGAGTTTGCAAAAACTCTCTTTCTGGTACTTGTCGTGCTGCTGTACTCACATAAGGAGCAACTGCCTCTAAATTATTCCAGAAACTACTCATATCTACAACCAAATCTTTAATCACGGGCATATTGCCGAGAGGGGCGATCGTGATTTCGGGAATGGCATTTACTTTACTTTGGGATGATGGTATTTGTTGTAATCTGGCAAGCTCACTGCTGACATTTTCCTTACAAGCTAAAGCCGAACGTCCATTAATTCGCATAGCACAGCTACCACAAATGGTATTGCGGCAATTTTTGCGAAACGCCAAGGTTCCATCTTGCTCCCACTTAATGTGATTAAGGCAATCCAAGATTGTATTACCTGGTTCTGCCTCTACAAGGTAGGTTTGCACAACGGGGGAGGAATTTTGTTGCTGTCGAATGACCTTAAAAATAACTTCCATGACCACTAACCAAAATTTTAAAATTACTTCACCAGCCTCAACAATCATCAGTCAAGGCAGGTAGTTCTGAAAAGTGAGCTATACTTTTTTGGACTTAATTCAAACCCTGGTGTTAATAGGCTGACGATGAAAGAGCGACTGATTCTAGTTTAAGGATAACCATTAAAACTTTACTTATAGCAGCGCTGTAGCCAAGATTTGTGTCAAATTCTGAGATAAAACGCCAAAAATGTAATTAAAGCTTTGCATTTAATTTAGCTGTTTGGGAATGCAAAGGAAAGGGAGTTTGCTTAGAAAGAGACTTAGGTTCATCTTTGACCTAGCGATCATATCGAAATTAAATGCATGTCAGGTTAGCAACACATCTTGATGTCAACTTGAATTTAGCACTCCTGGCTGGAAAATTCTGTCAAGCGGTAGCGAAGGTTGAATTTTTTGATTATATAGAAGTGTAAAAGCGCATGTTGAATATTATAGTAGTGGCAATCAAGCGCTAGACATATGTTAAGAGATTTATTCTTCCCATAGACAGACGTACAAAATCCTTTGACCGCTTTTAAGCTTACGGTAATAAACCGAGGAAAAATTCTCACCACTTTTAAATAAAAGTCTCGTGCATCAGGAATCCCCGATGCGCGAGACTTTTAGATTTTCGCCTTCTCTCAATCAAGAAAATCTTGGATTTAACTCATTGGTCAAAACTGCTCGTCTAAATTAGATAAATTTTTATAAAAGCCATATGGCAATACTCACACTGGCAATAAAGGGTGAGGAAAATCGTCACTGCTTTTTCCAACCTTTAAGTCCAGGAATTTAAATAAAAATTTACCAGCAATTTTAATTCAAAATTAAACAACTATTTTGCTATTATTAGTCCATGCTAGTATTTAATATAAAATTACGAAGTCACAAAACAGAATCAATAGCCGTATCAGCGCGGCTACTACTGCTTTGTTGATTCGTAATGTAGAGACAAGAAAATTCGTGTCTCTACTGGCAGGACAAAAGGGCATATGCCCGTAGGACTCTATTGAAATACTATGTTGTCCTAAGCTTGAGAGGACGAGTAGAGAAAACTCTACCTGCTTATTGGCTAGAAGGGCAAGCACTGAAAGTGGAAAACCTCCAATTTATTGGGTCTACGACTTATTTGGAGTAGAACCAACCCAATTTGTAAAGGTGGCTGAAAGTTACACCGCTACAGTAGCGCCAAAAGAGAAAATAATTTAATTTCTGATGGCGAATAATGGTTAAAAGTGCCGTGAAATCAGCAAAATTAATTTCTATGGCAACTATAACCTCTAATTGGTTGTAGACAACCATAATAGAAGTGCTTTTGGCTCCTATCGGTAGGAATTCACCCGTTACACTAGAGTCCTAAGTAGCTCTATGCAAATGCTAAAAAGCCAAATGCTGGCATAAGACTACATCATTTATCAGTTTGGAGAGAGTAAGGAAAATTTGAGCATAATGACTGAAACTGCAACAGCACCATTAACCGGAAAAGCACTACTTGCTAAAGTAAAAGAACTTTCCACCTTACCACGCCGAGAAAGAGCTAAACAGTGCGGCTATTACACTGTTACTAAGAATAACCAGGTTCGTGTCAATCTCACCGATTTTTATGACGCTTTGCTATCGGCTAGAGGAATTCCTCTAAGTCCAGAAGCACCTAAAGATGGTCGTGGTCGTGAACCGACATATCGGGTTAGTGTCCATCAAAATGGTCAGATTGTGATTGGTGCCACATATACCAAGGCAATGGGCTTAAAGCCTGGAGATGAGTTTGAAATTAGGTTGGGATACAAGCATATTCACTTGATTCAACTCGGTGAAAGTGATAAAAAACTAACTTCACAAGATATAGACTCCGACGAATCAGACGAAGATTTGGAAGAGGAAGAGTAAATTTGCTGATGGTAGGGATAAGTTTCAGGTGATGATAACTTGTCCTTACCGCGGCAGCAAACTGGCATCTCTATTCAGAAAATTTTGTCTCAGGCAAAAAATACGATTAGACCCCTTGCAAAAGTCACCAAATTTAGTAGAGTCTTGATTAATCAGCAAGAAATCTATAGTGCAAGAAATCTATCGTGTTTTTTTTGTTTGTTTTGATAACTTTCTTTGAGTCTCCTGTCAACGCCTTAGTGGCGTTTATGGAAAATGCACCAGCACTAGTTGTAGTGATGGCGTTTTTTATTTTCTGGATAGTTTGCTGGTTGCCAGTCGCAACAGTATCAGCAATATTGCTCAATTGGCAACCCTCTAAACCTTTGCAGCCAGAGCAAAAGATGCCATTATTGGTGTCACTTTACCTATTAGCTCCCCTGATTCTGTGGGGAGTTAGTTGGTTGACCAATAAATCTTTTTCGGATTACGGCTTTGTTGGGAATCTTTCAACTCTTGGTTCTTTAGCACTAGGTTTTGGCTTGGGAGTGGTGAGCCTAGCTATTGTATTTAGTGGGCAATTTGGGTTAGGTTGGTGTTCTTTTGAAAAGACGAATTTCAAGTTAATACTACCCATCTTGCTACCGATTTTCTTAATAGCGTTATTAGTCGGTGGGATAGAAGAGTTAATTTTTCGCGGTTTCCTGTTCACTGAATTAGCGCAGGATTATCCAGTTTGGGTAGCAGCAGCAATTTCTAGCTTGATTTTTGCTTTGCTACATTTGGTTTGGGAGCAACGCGAAACCGCACCTCAACTTCCTGGATTGTGGCTGATGGGAATGGTGCTGGTGTTAGCACGCTTTGCTGCAAGCAACAATTTGGGTTTAGCTTGGGGGTTACACGCGGGATGGGTATGGGCGATCGCAACGATAGATACAGCAGAACTAATTATTTACACAGGTAAGGTCTCTGACTGGTTCACAGGGAAGAACAAAAAACCCCTAGCTGGTTTGGCGGGAATTATTTGTGTACTGGGAACTGGATTAATTATCTGGTTTTTCTCTAGCTATTTTTAATTTCGCGTTAAGGTGCAATGGATTGGGGCAATGTGTAGCCAGCATGATTGCTGCTCAGATATTCAACCAAAGAGCAGGAATGATATTAAAGTCATATATGGAGTTGTGACAAGTGGAACCGCTTGGAAATTCTGGCGTTGCATAAATACGGGATGAATTAACTAAATACAGGTATTGACAAAACTCTGCCACCGTATTATACTGTGGTTTTTTTCAGAAATCAAATATTATTCCTATATTGAAACACAAGACCGACCAGAAAGTGGTGATGATCGACGCTCGCGGACTCGCTCTAAGCGTTCGCGGTAGCGTCTCGTAGAGAAGCTATGCCGCAGGCTTTACGCTGCGCTATCATCGACCCACAAATTCATCCCACATATCACCGCGAAGCGGGATGAATTGTTGTTTAAGCTAAATGGAGCGTCTAGGGGTGATTTGACAATTTTTCCCTCCTTATCGAATGAAATAGCCCTACCTTAGTATCGGCAGGACGGCCTTAGCTGGGAGTAAAAATATATTGCAGCTTCATCAAGAATCAGTATGATATACCACCATTAAATAAGACTTTTTACACCTAAGTGTATAAAAAACCTGCCAATTTGGCTGCATGAGTTTGGTTGTCTTTGCTAAAGTATTAAAAGTTAAATAGTTGTGGGCTATATTTACCGAGGTTTACTATACTTTTAAGAAAATTTAGCTAAGTCTGCTCATTTTGCTTTGCTAGCGGAACAATAAAAATTGCTGGTGTATTCACTACAACAGCAACAAGCAGAATGATCAGTTTTGGTTTATTTACCTTGTCTATTTTCATATGGACGAGGTATTTTTTATTTGAAGCCATCTCTAATATCATATCCGCTTAAATACTTAAAGTTTTGGGCTAATACGGAGAGATGCTATTAACAAGTGATTAGCCGGATATGATTGAAGAGGAGCGCTATATTGCGTGTCTAAGCTTTGATTCTTGAATCCAAAGATACTTTTTTTGACTCATACTTTTTTTATTTATTGACTTGCATTTATGCCAATTACCCCTATGATTATTAGGGAAATTGACAAAAGTTTGATAAACGTGGCAGATTCACGAAACCAAATAATACCAATTATCGCAATTAGGACAGTTCCTAATCCAGCCCAAACAGAATAAGCTACACTAACTTCAAGTTTTTTGAGAGCAAGGGTTAAAAAAGTAAAACAAAGTCCATAAAATACAACTATTAATATGGAAGGGACTATTTTAGTAAATCCTTGCGATAACTTCATGCAAGTTGTGCCTGAAACTTCAAAGAGGATTGCTGCAATAAGGTAAATCCAACTTGTTGACATATCTGTTATCAGCGGTTTGTGAGGAATCTCTTATTATCTTATCTCTGTGAAATTAAAAAATACAATAGGTCGAACTATTATCATTATTGGCGTGAATCTACTAAACATTTGTAGGATACGCTACTGGTTACAAGCTTTAAGAGCAGTGATGCGAGTGATACTTGTACCGAAATTTTAAATAGAATTGCTATATTTCAAGTCTGTTTTTATCGAACTTACCGAACACCAATAGTTCAGTTTACCGTAAATTTATAGTAAAGAGATTTCTGGATCGGCAATCATCATCAGTCAGGTGATAAAAACCGAATTTACCTCACTTTTATTTTTCAATACTATGAGAACAAAGAAAGGAATCAAATCCTCCAATCCTTGGACAGAAAAAATACTGGTTATAAGAGGTAGAGATATGGCATTAGTACGTATGAACCCCTGGCAAGAATTTAACGCGATACAACGTCAAATCAATCGGTTATTTGATGAAGATACTTTGCCATCTGCATTTTTGGAGAAAGGCTTCTCTAGAATTCCTGCTGCTGAGTTAAAAGAAACTGAAGATGCAATTCTTCTAAAACTAGAACTTCCGGGAATTGAAGCTAAAGACCTGGATTTGCAAGTTACAGAAAATGCTGTATACCTCAGTGGTGAGCGGAAGTCTGAAGCTAAATCTGAAGAGAAAGGTGTAATCAAGAGCGAATTCCACTACGGTAAATTCCAACGTGTAATTCCTTTACCTGCTCGCATTCAAAATACTAACGTCACGGCAGATTATAAAGATGGCATCTTGAACCTGACGCTACCCAAAGCTGAAGAAGAAAAGAATAAAGTTGTCAAAGTTAATCTAGCATCATCTGGCTAATTTCTGCTTTATATCTGCCAGCTATCTATTAAACTAAGTAAAAAGCGCTCTCCTTTTGGAGAACGCTTTTTAGCGTGAATTACTCAGCCTATACAGATTTATTACGAAAGTGCAAAATTTTAAATCTTTTAGAGTGTGTTATCGCCGTGAGTACGGCACCACCTCAGATTTTTGGTGCGCTAGGACAAATATTTTAACGCACCCTACAAAACTTGCTCTTTATTAAATCCACATTTCTTAGTTAAGCATTAAGCGCTTCTTCTTGATGGGTTTCGATGACACAATCAGAAGTGGGCTTGGCAACGCATGTAAGAACCCATCCTTCATCCATTTGATCGTTGTCTAAGAAATTCTGATCTGATTGGTCAATTGTACCTGAAATCAGCTTTCCGGTGCAGGTTGAGCAAGAGCCAGCGTTACAGGAATAGGGCAAGTCTAGATCATATTCCTCGTTAGCGATCTCTAGAATGTACTCATCATCAGGAACGTCAATTATTTGTTCACCGTCTGGGGTCTTTAATGTGACCTTATAAGTTGCCATGTAACAATCCCTAACTCATATAAACTCCATATTCGATACTACGGGTTTATGTGCTGCTAGTCTAGAGTTGATTGTGGTTGACTGTTTTAGATTCGCAAGTGGTTAGTGGGGCTAGTTTACATGTACCAAAAGCTCTAGACCAAAATCACAGAGAAAAAAATGTTGCGATCGCTTCAGCAAATCCCTGAAATGAACTATAATCTCTGGACACGATAGAGACATTCACACCTAACTTTCGCGCATTAGCAGTTGTATAAGGGCCAAAACATGCAACAGTACAACGTTCATAATCGCTTGGCGAGTTGACCATTGTCAAAAAGCTTTCTACTTCCGCCGTGCTACTAAAGGCAATTACATCGATCATTCCTTGACGTATCAGATTTAATTCCATACCGTAGATACTTTTGTCTAAACCCTGTGTAGTATAGGTAGGTACGCGAGTTACTTTTATACCCAATTCCCGCAAATCCGTAATCAAATTGGGTACAATATCAGGCTCAGGCAAACCAACAACTTCTGGAGCAGGTATTAGCACTTTTTGATCGTGAATTTGCGGAAGTTTTGCCAATTCAGCTACAATCCCGGCTGGGCTAGATTCTGTTGGGATTAAATCTACCTTTCCACAAAAAGACAATAAGCTTTCTACATCTTTTCCTAAAGCACATAAGTGGCATTTTTGGATCGCAGATATGGGAATATCTAAATCATTCATCCGGTGAAAAAATGCGGTAATCCCATTTCTACTTGTGAAGAGAATCCAATCAAATTCGCCTATATAGTTTAGAGCAATATCTAACTTAGTGTAGTTTGATAAATAGCAGGTTTCGATAGTAGGCATGAAAATCGGTGAACCACCTTGTTTGATGATTTGTTCAGATAACCTATAAGCATAGTTTCTCGGTGCTGTTACTAAAATTCTTTTGCCATATAGAGGTAATTCTCTAGATGAAGTGAGCAGGTTTATTTCTGTTGATTGGGTGTGCATTTATTTATCTCCCATTTCAATGCTATTTCACCTTAGAGTGAATGGGTGTTGCTAAATTTATAGCGGTTTTTTACCTAGAAATGCGCCTCATTGGGCTGCTACCACGAGTAATACTATTTCACTTTAATAATGATACAAATACGCTGGTAAGGGCATGGCAATGCCATGCCCCTACGAGAAATCTATATGTATCAGGATTTTTGTGAATTGGTATAAGGAAGGCGGCAGTCCCCCCTGAGGCTCTTAGGCAATCTCTCAAAGCTCTGTCTAGACTTATTTTTACGTTTAGTTTACCAAATTAGCATTGCTGTACCCCTACCGGGTATTGTGGTATATCCAAAGGAGAAGCGCTACAAATAGCACAAGCAATGTGGAGATTTTCGCAGAGTAAGCCAGAGAATTAATGATTACTCTGGGTTATGGCGTAAAAAAACAGTACAAGCCCTGTACGCTGGAAATTCTACCCTCTCTAGTGCCAAAGTTAAGCTAGTGCGCGTCTAAATTGCACATTTTTTCGTTAAAACTGTCATTTGTCATTGATTATTCACAAAGGACAACTGATAAATGACTAATGACAAGGGACGAATTTCACGAATAAATAAGCAATTAAAGAGCGTAACAGCCTAGCAATAATTGCAGTTTGCTCCAGAAGCTTAGTATGACAAAGGCATTCCCAAGCATAGCAAGGCGCTTGAAAAGTACAGGAATCAAGTTGTTGAAGATGGGAACCTTCCTAATAACCCGTTTTATTGCAAACTGGAAACGCTACTTCCTGGGCGACACTGTTGATGTCCGCCCCTCCCCCTCTTTCGAGGTTCGTCCCTCCTTAGCGGGTCCAGTCCTTAGCTTAGGTGGGGGTGGCCCCGATGTCGATGATGCAATCCAGTGGATGATTAACCAAGTTAGAGGAAGTACTAACTCAGGCACTAAAGTTAATGTTGTAGTTCTCCGCACGAATGGTAATCACGATTACAATCGGCTAATTTATGCCATGAAGGGCGTAAACTCTGTGGAAACTCTTCTGATTCGCAATAGACAAGAAGCAAACAAAGCTGAGATTTATGAAAAAGTCAGAAACGCTGATGTGATTTTCTTTGCTGGCGGCGACCAATGTCAATACATCCGCAACTGGAAAGATACCAAGCTTGAGGCTGCCGTCAAGTCAGTTTACCTTAAGGGAGGTGGTGTTGGTGGCACTAGTGCGGGTGCGATGATCCAAAGTGATTGTGTCTATGATGCTTGTGCTTCTTCCGAAAAAGGCATTGAAACTAGGGATGCACTCGAAGATCCCTACCGGGACATTACTTTTACTTACAACTTTTTCAATTGGAGTAATTTGAAGGGAACCATCGTAGATACACACTTCGACAGGCGAGAAAGAATGGGTCGAATTATGGCTTTCATTGCTCGTCAAATTAAGGACGGTGTATCTAGTAGTGTTTTGGGCATAGCCGTTAGTGAGAGTACATCGGTTCTTGTGGATAAGAACGGTTTGGTGAAAGTTATGGGTAGGGGTGCGGCGTACTTTGTACTTGGCAATCATATGCCGGAAGTATGTGAACCCCGAACGCCTTTGACCTTTTCTAATTACAAAATTTGGAAAGTTCGCAGTGGCGACACCTTTAACTTGAGAAACAGACCAACCTCTGGGTACTATCTCAGGAGTGTCAAAAGGGGACGGATTGATTCAAATCCCTATTAGAACTTAAATGTTGAGCCTTTGAGGCTCAACATTTAAGTTTTTGCTCCCCCTTACTCCTACCCATTGCCCAATTCCCCCTTACTTTCTACCAGGGAACCACGCCATTTTCATCAAAAAATCCTCCGCTAGAACCATCATCAGGTAGAGTGGCAAGTCTCACTGGTGCGATCGCTCCTTGCTCAACAGTGCGATATCCTTGGTATTGATTAATGTCTGTTGCTGTGAAACCAGGGTCAGCAGCATTGATTTTAATTGGGGTATCTTTAAGTTCAGCAGCCAACAGAACTGTGATGGCATTTACTGCTGTCTTTGATGAGTTATATGCAAGAAGCTTAAAATCAACGAACTCATAATTTGGGTCAGAGTTCTGAGTCAGAGAACCTAAACCACTTGATAAATTAACTATTCGCCCTGCTTTGGATTTCTTCAAGAGTGGCAACATCGCTTTTGTAACTGCAAACACTCCAAATACATTGGTTTCATAAGTGTGTCGCAGTGTTTCAATATCAACTTGACTAGGTGGCAGGCGTAGTTTACCGCCGTAGGCATCGCCATCACTTATTATTCCAGCATTGTTCACAAGGATGTCAAGTTTTCCAAACTCTGTCTCGATTTCTTTAGCCGCAGAATCGATTGTTTTTTGGTCGGTGACATCAAGTTGAATTGTTCGAGCATCTATTTCATTTAAACGAAGTTTATTCGCCGCCTCTTCACCACGTTTTATATCTCTGGCACCAACAAGAACAGTAGCACCTCTAGAACCTAATTGGCGTGCAATCTCATACCCAATACCTTTATTTGCACCTGTGATCAGCGCAACTTTGCCTTTTAAATCTTCTGACATATTACTTCTCTATTTTGATAAACACTGACAACTGTTAGTATCTTCGAGCAATTCTACGGAAGACTTGGGATTTAAGCGCTAAGTCTTGTTAATTGAGATAGTAGCTGGATTTACGCCGTGCTGTACTAATGTATAAGTAGTATGTATCAATACAATATACAGAATTTAGTAATCCTACATAATTACTGATTCGCTGTTGTGTTTCCACCAGTAGTCATTCACACCTCAGATAGCGGTTGAGAAAATATTTGCAATCTAAACTAGCAATTGACTCAAAAATTCTTGGAGAAATTATAGATATGCAAACCAAACAGCTCGGCAATTCGGAGCTTCACATTACGCCAATCGGCTTTGGAGCCTGGGCGATCGGTGGAGGTGGATGGGCTTTTGGTTGGGGAGCGCAGGATGACCAGGAATCGATTGAAGCGATCGCTCACGCTCTTGACCTCGGCGTTAATTGGATTGACACCGCAGCTATCTATGGTCTGGGACATTCTGAGGAGGTTGTTGCTAAGGCGCTCAAAGGTCGATCTAGTCGCCCCTACATTTTCACTAAATGTTCAATGATTTGGGATGAAAAGGGCGAAATCGGTCGCAGCCTGAAGGCTGATTCAGTTCGGCGGGAGGTTGAAGCTAGTTTGCGCCGACTCGATATTGAAACCATTGATCTTTACCAAATCCACTGGCCTAACCCAGAATCAGAAATTGAAGAAGGCTGGACGACTCTCGCCAAACTCAAGGATGAGGGTAAGGTTCGCTATATCGGGGTTTCAAACTTCAATGTTGAACAGTTGAAACGTATCCAGGAAATTGCGCCAGTTACCTCATTGCAACCGCCTTATTCACTGGTGAAGCGCGATGTCGAAAACGAGATTCTGCCTTTTTGTAAGGAAAATAACATAGGTGTGATTGTGTATTCACCGATGCAATCTGGCTTGCTCACAGGAAAGATGACACCTGAGCGGGTTGCCAATTTACCAGATGATGATTGGCGCAAGAATAGCAGTGAATTTCAGGAGCCACGTTTATCTCGTAATTTGAAGTTAGTCGAGGTGTTGCAGCACATTGGTAAGCAACACGATCGCTCCCCCGGTGAGGTAGCGATCGCTTGGACTTTAAACAATCCGGCGGTGACGGCTGCGATCGTTGGCGCACGCAATCCCAAGCAGGTGGAAGGAATCATCGCTGCTGGGGAATTTCGCCTCAATCAGCAGGAACTAGATCAGATTGGGGCTTTCTTGAGTGAGAATCCATAAAAGAGGTCTTACGTAAACTTTCAATTGTAGCGATCGCATGTTTCGCCACAATATCAATCTCCTCTTGGGTATTAAACCGCCCAATCCCAAACCGCACTGAGGCATAAGCTAGCTGTTGGGGGTTTCCCAGTGCTGTCAGAACATGGGAGGGTGCAGTGGTTGCCGATGAGCAAGCAGAACCAGAAGAAACCGCCATTACTGGCTGCAATCCTAGCAAAAGTGCGGCTCCATCCACCCCCTCAACACTGATATTCAAGTTTCCCGCCAATCGCTCTTGAGGGTGTCCGTTGAGATGAATTCCTTCAATTTGGGAAAGCTGTTCCCACAAGCTTTGCCTTAACTGGGTGAGGCGTTGGGTTTCTGTCGCTTGTTCTGCCAAAGCGATTTCTACAGCTTTCCCAAAGCCGACAATTTGCGGTGTATACAATGTCCCAGAACGCATTCCCCGTTCATGTCCTCCACCGTGCTGCTGAGGAGCCAGTTGGACTCTAGGGTTACGCCTGCGGACGTACAGCGCCCCAATGCCCTTTGGCCCATATACTTTGTGTGCTGTTAGCGACATCAAGTCAATTTTCATCGCTTGCACATCTAGGGGAATTTTACCAATAGCTTGGGCTGCATCGGTGTGGAAAATGATGTTGCGATCGTGGCACATTTCTCCAATTTCAGTTAAAGGTTGTAACACGCCAATTTCGTTATTTGCAGCCATTACCGACACCAAAATTGTCTCAGGACGGAAAGCTTTTTTTAAATCAGTTAAATCAATCAATCCATCTTTTTGAACAGGGAGAATAGTAATTTCAAAACCGAGAGTTTTTAAATAATTACAAGGGTCAATAACTGCACTATGTTCAGTTGCAATAGTAATAATATGCTGACCTTTTTTAAAATAAGCTTCGGCAACACCTTTTATAGCTAAATTATTAGCTTCTGTTGCCCCACTTGTAAAAACAATTTCCTCTGGTGTGGCGTTGATTGCTGCTGCTAAAATATCTCGCGTTTGTTTGACAGCAGCTTCTGCTTCCCAACCATAAACATGACCGATACTAGATGGGTTACCAAACTTTTCTGTGAAGTAAGGGATCATTGCTGCTAATACCCGTTCATCTACGGGTGTAGTAGCGTGGCAATCAAGGTATATAGGACGAATAGACATAATTATTAACTCAAAACTTGGCCTAATTTTTTTAATATATTCAAAACTTTATATAATTCATTTTCGCGTCTATATAAAGTGAATCTATCAGATAAAGCATACATTGGTTTATCTTGTTTTATCAACTTCATAAATTGGAAATCTTCTCCATTCATTACCAAGGAATATGCCGGATGATCGGGTTGAGGATTTGCCAACATATAAGTCAGTGCTTGAGGAATCGCCTTTGCCAAGGAAAAACTAGACCTTTTAGATTCAATTATCAGTAACCATAGCTGATCTTGGAGAACTAAGACATCAATTTTACCTTTTATAATTTCTTTAGTATCTTCGGCATCTACTTCATTTTCAATGATAATTTCTTCACTAATTTCTACACTCTCTTCAGTAGAAATATAAAAAGGAGCACGATAAAAACCAGCTAAATCTAGCAACGGAGATAATACTACCAATTTTACTGCTTCTTCTAAAAGAGGAGCATTTTCAAGCACATTGAGATAGTTGTTTTTAACTCGGTCTAAATATTGCTTTTCTACTTCAGAAATTTCAGGTATGTAGTCAAACCACTCTGTAAAAAATTGCTCATCTTCAGATTTATATAGAGCAAATTTTTTCTTTAAGTAGGCAAGAGTGACATTTTGGGCTTGGATGACTTGAATCATGTTCATTTTAAATTGTGAAAAGTCTAATTCCTTGCTTCAATCATCACGCTGGCAGTTTCTAGAGCAATTTCACCTAGCATTGCTGTAACTATACTTGCATTCAGTCGCGTTATGTGGCTGCTAATTCCCGTAATTTAGTTAAAACTGCCTGAGCATGACCTTTGGTTTTCACATTCGGCCAAGTATATGAAATAATTTTATCAGGTGAAATTAGAAAGGTTGAGCGAGCAACACCCATATATTCTTTGCCCATAAACTTCTTTAAGCGCCAAGCGCCGTAGGCTTCTGTTAGAAGATGTTCTGGGTCACTCAAGAGGGTGATTGATAAGTTATGTTTGCTGATAAATTTACAATGGGATTTACCCGAATCTGGACTTACGCCTAAGATTTTCGCTCCCAGTTCGCTGAAGTCTTGATACAACTCGGTGAAATCTTTCGCTTCGGTGGTACAACCAGGTGTGTCATCTTTGGGGTAGAAGTAGAGGACAATCCACTGACTGCTGAGGTCGTTGAGAGTAACTGAATTGCCATTTTGGTCAGGAGTGGAGAAATCTGGCGCTGGTTGTCCGACTTGGGGAATGTTGCTCATGATAGGGGTGTGAGAGATTGCAATCGTTTTAGAATTGTACATATATTGAGCGATGCCTGTGGCGGGCTACGCCTACGCACCCATTCATATTTGCTTACGATGTCTAAAGATATGCAACGCGAATTTACCAACCGCGATGAGTTGGTAGCCTACCTCCGTGAACAATTCCCAGATGCAGCAGAACGCGATGACCACATCAGCCAAACTCTGGGAGGACGCAAAGCGGCACAAAAAGCGCTGCAAAAAATCGACCCAGTACGCTACGCGCAAACACGTAATTTTTTCGCAGGTGCGGTCACGCGACTTTCGCCTTACATCCGCTATGGCGTTTTGAGTTTGCGAGAAATTCGAGATTATGTCCTTGAACGGGTACAGCAGCAAGACGATGCTACTAAACTAATTAACGAGCTAGGCTGGCGCGACTACTGGCAACGGTTATATATCAAGTTAGGGGATGGAATCTGGAAAGACCAGGAAGAGTACAAAACTGGTTACACCGTGGCTGAATATGCACCCGAATTGCTGCAAGATATCAAACAAGGAACCACAGACAGAGTTTGCATCGACAGCTTTAGCCGTGATTTGAGAGAAACTGGCTATCTACATAATCACGCACGAATGTGGCTAGCGGCTTATATTGTCCATTGGCGGCGTATTCGTTGGCAAGCAGGAGCCAAGTGGTTTCTCGAACACCTTTTAGATGGAGATCCTGCTAGCAATAATATGTCGTGGCAGTGGGTTGCCAGCACCTTTAGTCAGAAACCGTATTTTTTCAATCGTGAGAACTTAGAACGCTACACCAAAGGCGTTTATTGCCAAAAATGTCCGCTTTACGGTCATTGTGATTTTGAAGGCAGCTATGAAGAATTAGAACAGCGACTTTTTCCCAAAGGGGAATTTAGCAAACAAGCCAACAGCCAAAGTTGGCAGCGTGGAAAGAAAGGTAAAAAGTGTTGACACTCCCCGCGCTAAAGCGACGGGGATTCTACATTCATCGACTCGCCGTTAGACAACAGGCTTGCGCCAATCGCCCAAGAGGGCAAATCTCCTGTAGCGTAAATTCCCGTATGCCCTACGGTACTCAGTCCTAATCTCAAAATGTTGACGCTAGCGTTTAAATCTCTATCCGCCACATAGCCACAATGAGGGCAAATATGGGTTCTCGTAGACAGAGATTTTTTCACTTTCTCTCCACAATTAGAACAGTTTTGGCTTGTATTACGGGGAGGTACGGCAACAGTTACTTTCCCATATTTATGCCCAAAATATTCCAACCAATTGCGAAAAGTGTACCAGCCAGCATCACTAATTGATTTAGCTAGATGTCGATTTCTCACCATCCCTTTCACATTCAAATCTTCATAGGCTACCAAATCGTTAGATTGGATGACGGAGTATGCTAATTTCTTGCAATACTCTTTTCGTTGCCTACTTACTTTTAAATGCTTACGGGCATATCTATTTCTAGCTTTGTGGTAATTGTTGGATTGTCGAATCTTGGCTTTTTTCTTTATGGTGCTGAACTTTTTGGACTTTTTGCGATTAGCGCGGTTTAAAGCTTTCTCGGATTTGCGGTAAAACTTAGGTGCAGTTTCTACATTACCTTTACTATCGGCAATAAAATACTTCAAACCTAAGTCAATACCAACTACTTGAAGAGTCGGCTGCGTCTCAACTTTAATTTGAACATCAATTGCAAATTGAGCATAGTAACCGTCAGCACGACGTACTAACCGTACACGCTTAATTTGCTTGATGTCGTAGTAATTAAGGTCGTAAGTTCCCTTTAGCTTCAAGGTTCCAATGCCTTTCTTGTCAGAGAAAGTAATCGCTTTACGATTAACCGAAAGTTTATAACCACTTGTCTTGTACTCGACTGAGCGACAATATTTTTTAAACTTTGGGAACCCCTTTTTGCCCTTGATTTTCTTTTTACAGTTATCGTAAAACCGTGATATCGCCGACCATGCACGTTCGGCAGCAGACTGTCTAGCCATTGAATTAAGTTCATCAGCAAAGGGAAATTCAGCAGCAAGTACAGCGCAATATTTATTAAGCTCGTACTTAGTGACATTTTTGTTGTCCATCCAATATCTCAAAGACTTATTCTGGATGAACTGACTAGTACGAATAGCGTCATCTATTGCACGATATTGCCTGTCTTTTCCTTTGACTTTGAACTCGTAAATTATCATCGGTTCGACCAACCAACCACATATTTATGCTACTACACTCGGCATAATCTAACAATCAAGGCAAAACAAAGCTTCACGGAGTCATGAAGGACTCAACCAGCCTTCATCCCTTGCCTGAAGTACGGAATACGGCGCTACGCGCCTGTTCCTCAAGGGTTTTCGGCATTTTCCTTATAAAAATATCAAACTCTGCTTTTGCGATCGCAACGCAACAAGTTGACCATTCTTCACTCCCGCCCATTCCTATTTTTTAGGCTATCTGAATGCAGAAGGTTAATCAACACAGACGATCTGCTTATCTGGGAGTACGCTAAAATACACGATTTAATTGCTTCTAAAGACTCTGATTGTTAGCGTAGGCTGAAAATACGGCATAACAATGCGATCGCACGCACTGAGAGCATTATTATTCTAAATATCATGCCGAATTAGGCAGTTACGCCGTTGGAGAATAAATATAGGTACTTTATTCTTCTCAACAACTTCTTGGGGTCACATGGCAGAGGACGCAGTTAGAGTTTTTATTTCCTACTCCCACAAAGACGAACACTTGCGAGATAGTCTTGCAACTCATTTGAGTAACCTGCAATGGCAAGGTATTATCTCTAGCTGGTACGATCGCCAACTTACTGCCGGAACGGAGTGGGATGACAAGATTAAGACTGAGCTTGAGTCTGCTGATATTATCTTATTACTGATTAGCCCAGACTTTATAGCCTCCAAATACTGCCGTGACGTTGAAATTCCAATGGCGTTACAGCGGCATGAGTCAAAACAGGCGTATGTCGTTCCAGTGATTCTACGACCTTTTGACTGGTTTGACGCACCTTTTGCCAAGCTACAAGCCTTTCCTAAAGATGCCAAAGCTGTAACAAGCTGGGAAAACCGGGATGAAGCCTTTGTGACTGTGACACAAGGCATCCGAACAGCAGCCAAGCAAATGCTGGACTACCGTAAGCAGCAAGCAGAGCAGAAAAAGGTAATTGAAACACAGTATCTGCAAAAGGTTGAAGAGGCTCTTTCTGACGGCGTGATCTCTATTGTGGAACGAGACACGTTAGACGAACTTCGAGAATCGCTGGGTTTAACGCCAGAAGAGGCAAAGGAAATCGAAACTCGTGCGTATGAGCCTTACAGCAGAGTTCTGGAAAACCTGAATAAATATAAGCAAACACTCAACAAGTTAATTGAGAAGGGTTATTATCCTTTCAGCGAAGAGATTGAGAAGGATCTGGAAAATCGTCAGAGAGATTTGGGGCTAAAGCCTGAAGATGTCGCTCGAATTTCAAAGCCAATTCTTGACCAAGCTGAGTTAGATTATCAAGCTAAAAGAAACCAGCTTGAAGTCGATCAACTACAGTCGCTAGAGCAGCGTCGGCAGCAAGATGAGTACGAAGCTAAATTACAGCGTTATAGACAGGAATTTTCCAGAGCCGTTGAAGTAGAATATCCACTCAGTCAGCCTGTTGTAGAGGGGTTGAAAAACTTTCAGCAGCAATTGGGACTTAAGAATGAAGATTGTGCCCAAATTGAGCGATCGATTCGTGAACCAGCAGAGGCAAGGTATCAGCAAAAACTCAAGCAGCAAGAAGAAGAGGAGCGGCAACGACAAATAGAACTTGAACAGCAACGTCAGCAAGCAGAAGCAAAGCGTAAAGCTCAAGGACAAGCAGGAACTAGTCAAGCCTCCAGCCCTCAAAACAGCGCAGGTAATAAATTGCAGCGTTTTGAATTTGATGTCATTACTGTTGACAAACAAGGAGAAGAAAAAAGCCGCACTAGGAAGGCAGCAGAGTTTTTCTCTGAGGATTTGGGTAGTGGGGTGTTGCTAGAGATGGTTAAGATTCCATCAGGAATCTTCCAGATGGGTTCACCAGAAGGGAAGGCAACCTATCACGAAAAGCCTCAACATGCTGTTACGGTGCCAGCTTTTTTGATGGGAAAATATCCTGTTACTCAAGCACAATGGCGGTCGGTTGCGGCTCTGCCCCAAGTAAATATCGCACTCAATACTGAACCTTCAAATTTCAAGGGTGATAACCGTCCGGTGGAACAAGTCTCTTGGGATGAGGCTGTGGAATTTTGTCAGCGCTTGTCTGTTTTGACAGGGCATTCATACCGCTTGCCTAGCGAAGCCGAATGGGAATATGCCTGCCGAGCCGGAACAATGACTGAATTCTATTTTGGGGAGACTCTCACACCAAAACTAGCTCGGTGTAAAGCTAATCTTGGCATGGCTTTACTCACTATGTTTGGTGGAGAAACGACTTTCGTGGGTAACTACTTGCCCAATAGTTTCGGTTTGTACGATATGCACGGCAATGTTTACGAGTGGTGTGCTGATTACTTGCACGAAAACTATGTAAGTGCGCCCACTGATGGCACAGCTTGGATAGTGAATGGAAATAGTGAAAAACGGATATGTCGGGGCGGTTCCTGGGACTCTTTTCCGGGGGTCTGTCGCGCTGCCTACCGCTACCATAACTCTCCGGCCTCCCGCAACGACGGCAATATCGGTTTTCGGGTTGTGTGTTCGGTTTTTCCAGGACTCTTTTAGCCCTTTACTCTCTTGCTCTTTTGCCCTCTACTCTTTTTTCTTTACCCTTCTTCCCTGCGAAGCGCGTTCAAAAATTTTTTTCAAATTTCTTCCATTCGCCATCAATAAATATTGCGCGATTCCTCCCAAGGGGAACTAACTCCTACAATAGTTTATTGGGACAGGCATCGGTAAACGGGGCGGTTCCTGGAACAATAATCCGGCGAACTGTCGCGCTGCCAACCGCAACTATAACTCTCCCGCCTACCGCAACAACAATATCGGTTTTCGGGTGGTGTGTTCGGTTTTTCCAGCACTCTTCTACAGTCAGAACTGGACAATGGGAATTGTTCGGGCGTACCCAGAAGAGTCCAGACCTGTTCCGGCGACAGAGATAACTTTGTCCAAAAATAAAACCAGGTCGGATAGCTTGGTAGGCGCAGGTCGAACAGTTATCCGACCTATCTCATTAAAGATAAGGTCTAAATTGGAGTCTTAAAATAAAAAAATTAGAGGCGTGAACACGAGGCTATTTCTATGACAGTTCACCAACCCCGCTACAGCAAAGAAGAATTCGCTCGACGTGGCGATGAGATTTATGAATCTCAGGTGCGCTCACAGGTTGAAGCAGATAATCATGGTAAGATTGTAGCGATCGATATCGAAACGGGAGCTTTTGAAGTCGATGCGAGTGAAATTGCTGCCTGCGATCGCCTCGAAGCCCGTTACCCAGAGGCTCAAATCTGGATTGTCCGCATTGGTTCTCGCCATGTTCGTCGATTCGGCGGACGCACGAAAAAAGCCGTATGATCGCCGGAATCGTCAACGCGGATTTGGAACCTCAGATATGATTTAGACATGGAGTTTGAGTGGGATGAGTCAAAAGCAACAGCTAATCTAACAAAGCATAGTGTCAGCTTTGAAGAAGCTAAGACCGTCTTTGATAATGCACTGGCAGTTATTTTTGATGATGAAGTTCACTCAGTGCTTGAGAAGCGAGAAATTATTATTGGGCACTCCCAAAACAATCGCTTGTTATTAATTTCTTTCACCGAACGTTCTAATGCCATTCGCATTATCAGTGCCCGTTTAGCCACTCGAAGGGAGCGTGAAGATTATGAACAAAACGCCTTTTGAGGAGTCACACAATTCTGATGACGAGCTTCTAGCTGAGTACCACTTTGATTATAAAAAGGCGAAGCCCAACCGCTTTGCTGCTCAAAGTAGAAGAAAGCAACTGCTAAAAGTTGTGGTTCTAGATGAAGATGTAGCTCAAGTTTTTAAAACACCAGAATCGGTCAATAAGGTGCTAAGGGCACTAATTGAGTCAATGCCACAAGTCACAGACGGCGACACAGCCTAACATTATTTTGACTTTTAAATTTACAAAATGTCCCGTTCTGGATACACACTCCCCGTCTTTGCCTGTGCTGCTGCTGTTGCAGCTTTACACTGGTTACGCGATCGCAAAACCCTAACTTTAGCATCTGTCGATTTGATTGAACCCGCTCAAATCGCAGAAATCCCAATTGAACAGGTAGCGGGATTATCTGAAAATATGGCTTTAGCAATCACCCGCAGCGATCCTGGTGATAATCTCGATTTGACTAAAAATACACCGATTTGGGCGTTAGTGGAGTGGAGAGAAGAGGGGGAAGCAATAATTATTAAAGGCGGGGAAGGAATTGGCAGACAGATGAATGCTGATGACAAGCCGGCTATTTATGCCTATGCTCAAAGGCTTTTAAAAGAAAACTTGCAACGAATGCTAGCGCCGGGGGAAAAAATCACGGTGACGATTATTCTACCTGAAGGGCGATCGCTAGCTGTTAGAACTTCAAATTCTGCTTTTGGTGTGGTTGAAGGACTTTCCCTTTTAGGCACAACCGGCATTTCTCAACCCTTAAGTACACCAGATCAGCTTGCAGTTTTTCGGGCGGAATTACAAGATAAAGCCAGTCGTTTTGAAAGTTTAGTATTCTGTATCGGGGAAAATGGCCTAGATTTGGCGCGGAAACTAGGGATTAATCCTAAACAATTGGTTAAAACTGCTAACTGGCTTGGCCCAATGTTAGTAGAAGCTGATGTGCTGGGCGTGAAAGAAATCTTATTATTTGGCTATCACGGTAAGCTGATGAAACTAGCCGGAGGGATTTTTCACACCCATCACTACTTGGCTGATGGACGCCGAGAAATTTTGTCAGCGCATTGTGCGATCGCAGGTTTAAAATTACCAGATATCCAAGCTGTGTTTAATAGTGCTACCGCTGAAGCAGCACTAACCCACTTAAAATCGCTAGATGCTTCAACTGGTAGTGATTGGGTAAATCAAGTTTACAGTGCGATCGCAGAAACTATCGATGTTCGTTCCCAAGAATACATCCAAAGCCATAGCGAAAGGGGCACAAAGGTTACAGTCTGTGGCTCAATTCTCTTCGATCGCGATCGCAAAATTATCGTGAAGAGTAAAACTGCTGGTCTGTTGATGGGAAAATTATGTTAATTTATTATGAATAATCGTAAACAATCCAAATAAATAATCTTTTAAGTAACCACTCTAGGGTAAGTTTATCGTTTTAATACCATCTCCAGCTCAGGGACTAGACAAACGCACATAACCTCGCGTTTGTCTAGGGCTTTTATAACATTATCAGCCTACCCAGGCTGAATAATAGCATCACCATAGACCACAAAGCATCTATCTATCCTTAACAGACATAACACACCCGTCATGAATACAGCGGTGACTCTACCAACAGAACAAGCGCCCCAAACATTGGAAAATTTTGGGCGGCTTGATCGCCAATTGATTGTAATTCTGGACTTCGGCTCTCAATATTCTGAGTTGATTGCCCGTCGCATCCGCGAGACTCAAGTATACTCTGAAGTTTTGTCGTATCGCACTACTTCTGAACATTTGCGCCAACTCAATCCTAAGGGAATCATTCTCTCCGGTGGGCCGAGTTCGGTTTATGGTGATAACGCTCCCCATTGTGACCCAGAAATCTGGAATTTGGGAATACCCGTCTTGGGTGTTTGCTATGGGATGCAGCTGATGGTGAACCAACTCGGTGGGGAAGTAGCAAAGGCTGACCGAGGTGAGTATGGCAAAGCATCATTATATATTGATGATCCCACAGATTTGCTCACTAACGTCGAAGATGGTACTACGATGTGGATGAGTCACGGAGACTCAGTTATCCAAATGCCATCAGGGTTTGAATTGCTGGCACATACAGAAAATACTCCCTGTGCTGCCATTGCCGACCACGAAAAGAAACTTTACGGCGTTCAGTTCCATCCAGAGGTGGTGCATTCTATTGGTGGAATAGCATTAATCCGTAATTTTGTTTACCACATTTGCGATTGCGAACCTACTTGGACAACAGCGGCTTTTGTCGAAGAGGCAATTCGGGAAATTCGTGCCAGAGTTGGTGAGAAGCGGGTGCTGTTAGCGCTATCTGGTGGGGTGGATTCTTCTACCCTGGCCTTCTTGCTGTATAAAGCCATTGGTGAGCAACTGACTTGCGTGTTTATCGATCAAGGCTTTATGCGAAAGTATGAGCCAGAGAGATTAGTAAAGCTTTTCCAAGAGCAGTTTCATATTCCTGTAGAGTATGTGAATGCTCGCGATCGCTTTTTAGCTAAAGTTGCTGATATCACAGATCCTGAAGAAAAACGCCGTCGCATCGGACACGAATTTATTGCTGTATTTGAAGAAACATCCAAACGCCTCGGTCACTTTGATTATCTAGCTCAAGGAACTCTTTATCCAGATGTCATCGAATCTGCTGATACCAACGTTGATCCCCAAACTGGTGAGCGGGTAGCGGTGAAAATTAAGAGTCATCATAATGTTGGCGGTTTGCCCAAAGACCTCAGATTTAAATTGGTAGAACCACTGCGGAAACTATTTAAAGATGAAGTCCGCAAAGTTGGTCGTTCCATTGGTTTACCAGAAGAAATTGTCCAACGGCAACCTTTTCCTGGGCCTGGTTTGGCAATTCGCATTCTGGGGGAAGTCACATCTGAGCGGTTAAACATTTTGCGCGATGCCGATTTGATTGTGCGACAAGAAATTAACCAACGCGGCATGTATCATGATTTCTGGCAAGCATTTGCTGTATTGCTGCCAATTCGTAGTGTTGGCGTTATGGGTGATCAACGTACCTACGCTTACCCCATTGTTTTGCGGATTGTGACCAGTGAAGATGGCATGACTGCTGATTGGGCGAGAGTGCCTTACGATGTCCTGGAAGTGATTTCCACTCGGATTGTGAATGAGGTTAAAGGGGTGAATCGGGTGGTTTATGACATTACCTCTAAGCCGCCTGGAACCATTGAATGGGAGTAATCAAGTTTTGAGTTGACTTAATTCAAAGCTCATCACTCTTTCCAATAATTTAGATTATTTGTAGTAGTTTAAATTCACATATTTCAAAAGGGCAATGCCGACCTGACTCATTTTGAGCTTTGGCATTGTCTATTTTTTTGACTCTCGGTTTAGTAAGTTGTTACACATTTAACTTACAGTACACCCGTAGGGGCACGGCACTGCCTATTGGTGTCAACTTAACGTAAAAGCCAGTCTCTAACAAGCTTTTAGAGATTGACTCTTGTCTCGTTCCCAGTCTCCGACTGGGAATGCCGTCCTGGCGGCTCTGCCGCCTCCCTTGCTGGAAACGAGATTTGAAAAGGTTTTTTGCTTAAGTTGACACCTATGGGCACTGCCGTGCCCCTACACCTGGCGATATAATGTTGTACCGCATCTGAGTGAGAACCGCTATATAGCTGGCTTTGACACTTAGCTTATGTACTTCAACTTTCTTGAAATCTACTGGAAATAGTTAGGGCGGGTTAGACTTCGGACTGACACTTCGGCAAGCTCAATGCAAAGATGCTCAGTCGAACACTGCTCACCTTTACAAGAGTTTGATTTAATTTGATTATGTAATTTAGATGTTTTTTAGCTGAGAAGCAAAATCTCATATTTGCAAAATTTTCAGTAAATTTAATACTTTCAATTTTGAACAAAATGGAAAGTAAAAATCCATCAAACTGCAATTTATTTAATAATAAAGCAGGCAGCAACTAGCAAAATAATTTTGCAATTCTAATTGTTTGTTAAAGTGAATTTTCTAAATGTAAAGTAATTTAAATATAACATAATTTTATCCAGTCAATAATTATAAATGCCAGCTAACAGTTAACAATTAATTGGATGGTGGGTGGAAAAATTGAATTATTGTCTAGAAAAGTAGACGCGATCGCAGTAAAATTACCAATGGTGTGGTCATTGATAAAAAACCAGCAGCTCATTAGAAATAACTTTGATTTGATAAACATTAATGGAGATATTATGGAACCTCCTCTCCCCCTTGCTGGCTTAAATATCCTCGTAGTTGATGATGATGACGATAGCCGCTTTTACATTACTACCGTCTTGGAAGCTGATGGAGCCACCGTCATGGCAGTTGCATCGGCAGCGGTAGCATTGAAAGTACTACCTGAGTTGCAACCAGATGTCTTGATTTGTGATATTGCTATGCCTGGTGAAGATGGCTACACCCTCATCCGCAAGATCAGGGCGCTGAAGCCTGATATTTGGGAAAAACTTCCTGCGATCGCCTTAACTGCCTATGGTGATAGCGAGTATCGTAGCCGTGCTTTGGAAGCAGGTTTTCAGACTCATGTGGCTAAACCAGTTGATCCAGGAGAACTAGTTGCAATTGTGGCAAATTTGATTGCTTCTTATAAGAGTTAACACAAAGATGCAGTTATTTGTCGGTCATTAAAATGCGCTTATTTACATTTAAACTGGGTGTGATTTTAAATTACTGAGACTACTTTGCTTCAGTTTCAAAGCTAATTTGCTCAGACTTATATGATGGTGGCTCGACGTGAATTAAAATCCTCACTGGACGGAACCGTTCTTCTAATCGACTTTCTACTTCTTCGGTGATGTGATGGGCGTTTTCTACGTCTGGTGCATCTACTATTAAATGCATTTCAATGAACACTTGCCGACCAAGAACACCGCGAGAAGCAATATCATGACAGTTAATTACACCTGGAACAGAAGTAGCGATCGCATGAATTGCTTCTGGTGCGATCGCCATTTGATCCACAAGCCAAGGCAAATTCTCTTTTAAAACTGACCAGCCACTCCAAAATACCAACAAGGCGACAGGAAAAGCTAACACCAAATCCATCCATTGATAACCTAGCCAAACTCCTATCAATCCGCCAATTACAGAGATTGTCACCCAAATATCGCTCATGGTATGTGTAGCATCAGCTATGAGAATTGAGCTACCTACACGCCTACCCACACTGCGTTCGTAAAACGCCACAAAAATATTCACACCCAGCACGATTAGTAATAACCACAACTCAGGTGGCGATATTCTCACAGGTTCACCACCACCTTTGAGAATTCGCTCGATTGCTCCTTGCAGAATTTCAAAACAAGCTATTCCTAAAAACGAGGCTATTCCTAACGCTCCCACAGCTTCAAACTTGCTGTGTCCATAGGGATGCTCGCGATCGGGTTGTGGAGAAGAAAATTTACTTGCAATTAATCCTAAAACGTTGTTAGCACTATCTGTCACACTATGGAGTGCATCAGCTAGCAAACTTAAAGAACCTGTCCAGTAGCCCACAAGTGCTTTCAATCCCATTACAAACAGATTGAGCAGTAGGGTAATAATTAAAACCTTTCGCACTTCGGCGCGGTTATCGTAAGTCATGGATAATTTATCACATCAAGTTCTATGACTTCTAATGTAGAACTCAAAATACAAATAAACACAAATAAACTGTATCAAAGTCTTACACAGTAATAATTAAGTCTCTCTATAACCTCTATTTTTATAGCAACTTGTTGAGATTATTTTTAACTAATAACCGCTATAAGCTAGATAAGCATTAGTAATGACTTTCCAGATCAAAGCGGATATTTAGCATTAATTATAGGAATATTTTAATTTGTTATTCATACATTCAGTCAGTCCATACTGATTTGTATTCAAACATATTATGACGACTATCAATGGTCTCTACTTACTACGGATAACTAACGAGCTTAATGAGTTCTATTTACTAGAACACCAATTCAGTAATCCTGGAAGAACCTCTCCCGCAACCCCTCTCCGATGCAAAGAGGGGAGTTTGGCTCTCCCTTCCCTGCTAGGGAAGGGGGCTGGGGGATTAGGTTTTTGATTACTGAATTCGTATTGGACTTTTAAGGAGCAGGAGAGTTGCCAAGTAGTTGAAATCTTGTTGACCTTTATGCTTAAAATTGCACAAGAGGTTTATTTAGCATCTACTAAAAGCTAAAGTCAACCCTTTGCAGGACTCCGATAAGCAATGCTGACTGAAATTTTGCCTTTCCGCTTTGAGTTAAACACGATCGCGATCGCAGGAGCGAGTTTGTGGTCATTGGCGCTGTATCTAGGTTTTTCCCCAGTCAATGAATGGGTAATCGAGCAACTCAATCGCTGGTTTAACTTTGCCGAGCGATCGCTTTACACCAGCCAGACAGAATTTGAAAAGACTCGTAAAGCCAGAGAATCCCAAAATGCTTTTTATGCCTCATTGTTTAGCATCGCGCCTTTTTTAGTAGTTGGTGCTTTATGTAACTGGGGTCTGGAAATTAGTT
This sequence comes from Nostoc sp. UIC 10607, assembly GCF_047228265.1. Lineage (NCBI taxonomy): Bacteria > Bacillati > Cyanobacteriota > Cyanophyceae > Nostocales > Nostocaceae > Nostoc > Nostoc sp. UIC 10607. Next base: position 107,718 of record NZ_JBIQNW010000002.1, read on the forward strand.
TAGGTGAGAGCTGGGGAATTAGTACAGGTATATTAGCTTGTATGGGTGCTGGCATTTATGAACTTGGACGCAGGGATGGAGAATCTTCGGATTAATGAAGATCAGGGGGATGGGGGAGAAATTTATGACTTCTTTATCCACTCTCCATTAAGCAACACTATGTAGGCGCAATAATACGTCCCTAATCCGAAAGATTAGATTTTTTGATTAGAATTATGGAGCATAGAAATTTATTAAAAATAACAATTATGAAAAAACTTTTAGTGAGCTTGGCATTAGTGTCAGCAAGTATTTGTACAGTACTATCTGTATCTGCTTTGTCAAATGCTTTGTCAGATCGTTGCTCAATTCAGAATCAACTTAGCACCCTTCCGCCCGAAATATTCCAAAAAATCTTTCCTGAAGAAACTAATCGGTTAACTATATTTCAAAAACGTCCGCTGACATCAGCTTCGGAAAAGGAGATTAGGCAAGCTGCTGTAAACTATACTCTTGCGAACTCTTGCCGATTTAAGATACTCAGCGGCACACCGGAAGCAATCTTTGCCCGTTCAATCAAAGCTGCTGAAATTCCTTCTACTGGTTTTGGTGAGTTTGAGTTTATGGGTAAAGAACCACCATTGATGTTAGTAGTAGTCAAAGGAAACTTTGACATTAGCGGTTCCACCTCTGGCAGCTTTCAAAGTTCAAATCCTCGTCGTTCAACAAAGTACACGGCTTATATTTTTGACCTCCAGGCTGGTACACCAATTTTTTCAGCGACTGGATTGGCAGGAAAATACTTCCGCAATGCCCTTAATGACTCAACTTTGCCAGATGATTTAGAATCTGTTGATCTTTAATTGTTACTAAATTTCCTCACCAACAATCTGTGCTATCTTCTGGGCTGCACCACTTTCACCGCGAATCTTACGGAGTTTAGCGCGGATATCAGCCAATTTTTCTGGATGGGCTAATAAGTCTAAAACCATTTCCCCAACTTCTTGCGGTTGAAGTTTACCCATAAGTTCTGGCACTATCTCTTCCCGTGCCCAGATATTTGGCCATGCTAATAAACCTTTGTGTCTCACAAATCTCAGGAATAACCAATTAATCACGTTGGCAAAGGATGTACCTACCCCTGGCAGATTTGCCAACAACCCAGGTAAACCATCCCAAGCACGCATGGCATCAAGTTGCTGTGTTGGCAGCAAAACAATCATTGGCACTCCCAAAGCACCAAGTTCGGCAGTGTTTGCCCCCACTGTAGTTAAGCACATGCAGCACCGGGACAATAAATCATATGCAGGGTTTTCTTGCCACAGTTCCACAGTTAAGCCCGTTGTTGTTTTGAGCAATGCCTTGCTGTTATCATCCTTTGGCACAATTAAGGAAGCACCACCAAAGCCAAAGGTTTCAGCAATAGGGTTCTTTTGGGGATCGGCAAAACTAGCTAAAGTTTGTAAATCCAATGTTGGGGCTACAGGAATCACAAACTTGGTTTGGGGTCTTTTTGTATGAACGTATTCGGCAATGCCTAGACTTAATGGTACTCCTTGGGCTAATTTTGCCGCTTTTGACCCAGGGAGTAAACCAATTAATTCAGTTTTGAGTGATGGATTAATAGGCAGAGGGGAATTTGAATCTAGGCTTTCCCCTGCTTCTACCATCAAATCACCGACAACGGTGAATTTGTGAGCATATTTTTGGGGGAGATCGGCAGCAACTTCAGGTTTCATCACGCCAAAGCGGTCAATCCAGTTATGCCAACGGGCTGACCATTCAGCGTAAACTACTGTGCGATATCCCAGCTTTTTGCCTATGACTACAGGGAAAATTTGATCGCCACCGAGGAAAACAACTACACCGCGACTTCTCCAATCCCAATTATCAAATGTTTTACCCCAAAGTAAAAATGGCCAAAAATGCTCTGCTCCCTGTACTCTATCTACTTCTGGGTAAGAAAGAGCGATCGCAGCCTCTTTACCACTAGCATTTGAGCAAGGTGATAATACCACAGAAATCCTGACTACAGAACGGTCATTTCCTAGTTTTTGCCGCAATGCCTTCACTACTGGACGCACCCAAGTTGTTACTTCACCTGGGCCATTTGAAAGGATGAGAATATCTACTTGAGTCATTAGTTAACAGGCAAATATTACCTAATTCGTTCCTATGTTATAGGTATATACTGTAGCTTGTTGATGAGATTTGATAACCTAGAGTCGGCAGTCAGGATACAGTTCAATCCTGGATTTTGAATTTTGAATTGCTTATCTGTGGTCTAAATGCCTAGCCTCAAACTCTCGTTGAATGGACTGCAAATTGTCAAACAAGCTCGTCAGGAAAAAGGTTGGACAATTGATAATCCACGCTGGTTAGAGGAAGCAAGTCAAATTCTCGAACCTGGACCTGACTGGGAAAATGCAGATGTATTTGCTGCGGGTATATCTTTACCGACATGGAAACGCTTCCTCAAAGGTAATGCCATTGATGCTTCTGTATTCAAAGCCTTTTGTCAAGTTTTGAGTTTGAATTGGCAAGACTTGCTTGAACGTCACCTCAATTCATCTCTATCTGGTAAAACCCAAATCCCAAATATTCCTTTGTTCTTTGGACGACGTTACGAACTGGCGACACTCACTCAGGCAATTGAGCAAGGAACGCGCCTGATTGCAATTACAGGGATGGGGGGTATCGGTAAAACGGTTGTAGCAGCAAAACTTGCCGCAGCTTGTGAATCGAGTTTTCAGCAAACTCTGTGGTTTGGATTTCATCTGACTCCACCAACAATAGATTCACTTCCGTCTTTACCACCAAAAACCCTGCTAATTTTTGATGGTTGGGATCGGATTTTGGGTGGTGATGTCTGCGAGGGGCTACGCCTACGCGCGGGGCAATATCGTTTAGAATACGAATCCTACGCTGGTTTTCTGCGATCGGTAGTGCAAACAAATCATTCGAGTTGTGTGATTTTGACCAGTCGAGAACAACCAGAAGGATTAAATACCCTGAGTGGGAATGGTGCAGTTATTTTCCCACTCGGTGGTTTGATGGAAGGTGCAATTGAGCTTTTGCAGCATCATCAACTCACCTTTGATGCCCAGCAGTGCCAAATGGGTTTATGAAAAGATAACATTGCCTCAGATTTGCGATTATATCGAAGACGATCATCTCAGTTGTGGTGAAGAAAGCCTAATTCCCGAAAGCTTTTGGGGAAATGGTCATCCTCCACAAACAAAGCAATTAGCTATTGAACAGTATCGGATCAGAAATTATTCGGAAGCTGTACGTCTATTTGAAATTGCTTTCAATCAGGATTCAGATCCAGAAACTTTAATTTACCTCAACAATGCCAAAATTCAAATTCAATTTCCAGCAGCGCAGATTCGGACGATCGCAGTTGCGGTTCCCCTAGAACGTCGTACTACCATAGGTCTAGAAATACTCAGGGGTGCTGCTCAAGCTCAGACTCAGGCACTGAAAAACGGTCAACCCTTACGGATGATTATCGCTGATGATAATAATCGTGACGATAGCAAAGCTGGAAATAATGCCCGCAAAGTTGCCCAAAAGTTGGTGAAATATCCAGATTTACTGGCTGTTTTGGGTCATTACAGCAGCGAAGCTACCAAACAGGCTCTACCAATTTATACCCAAGCACGGGTAGTTTTAATTTCTGCAACCAGCACCTCAGATAATCTCACAAGTCCTTTTTTCTTCCGTACTTTCTCCAGCGATCGCATTACCGCCCAAAATATGGCAACCTATTTGTTCTCTCAACTACAACAGAGCCAAGTTGCTATTTTTTACAGTCAGGGTAGTGAGTATGCCGAATCTCTATCAAACGCATTTCGCCAAGCAGCAAAATCGTTTCCGGGTGATGTTATTGACCACCAACCAGCTTTCAATCTTGCCAGCGATCGCTTTGATGCTAAAGCCTCATTAAATCAAGCAAAAGCCCAAGGTGCAACGGCGATTGTTCTCATCCCAGATGCAGGAGTAGGATTGTATAATGCGATTCCCAATGCCTCACAAGTAATTCAGTCGAATGTCAACCAATCTTGGATTGTTGCGGGTGATAGTCTCTACAACTCTGACTTACTCAAATCAGATAAAGGTTTGTCGCTAAAGGAAATCCAACGCTTGGTATTTGCGATCGCATGGCATCCCATAAACGATATTAACTCTGGGTTTGTCCACCAAGCTCAAACCCTCTGGAAAATCGATCCTACTGAATATTACCTGGCGAACTGCCACCAGCTACGACGCAGTATTGGTATTAAGCAAAGCCTTGACACCAAATTCCACCCGCATCGGCATTCAGAAAACACTTGCAATGGCTCAATTTTCAGTTACAGGCGCAACGGGAGTCATTCAATTTCAAGGGAGCGATCGCCACCATGCCAAAATTGCGATCGTTGGAGTGCGTCCCAATTGTAATTCCAGTGGTTTTGTGTTTACACCGAGCGATCGCCCTCTGCTATGTAAAGAAAAATTTACAAATAGGTGAGCGAATACTTTTAAACACAGTCAACAATTACAAAGAAATATTTCGTTTTTTATATCGATTTGTGTCATATAGGCGATAAAATGCCTACTGGGCAAGCGTTTTCTGATAAAAAACAGATATTGCCTAAAAGATCACAAGTTACCTGTGGCTGATGATGCCGCTAGGAACTTCCAGAGAGAACACGCATCAAAGGAGCCGAAGAAGCATGTTCACACACGTCAAGTCCACCATTAGACACATTGCGCCTGATAACTTACGCGGACGTAGTTTAATCAAGGTGGTCTATGTCGTGCTTGAGTCCCAGTACCAGAGTGCATTGTCGCAAGCGGTTCGCACGATTAACGCGAGCAATCCCAACTTGGCGATTGAAATCAGCGGGTACTTGATTGAGGAACTCCGCGACCCAGAGAACTACGAAGAGTTCAAACGAGAAATTGAGAATGCGAATATCTTCATCGCTTCCCTCATTTTCATCGAAGACTTAGCACAGAAAGTAGTAGCAGCAGTAGAACCACACCGCGATCATCTGGACGTTTCCGTTGTCTTTCCCTCCATGCCAGAAGTAATGCGCCTGAATAAAATGGGCAGCTTTTCCTTGGCACAGTTGGGTCAGTCAAAGAGTGTAATCGCCCAATTCATGCGGAAACGCAAAGAAAAATCCGGTGCTGGATTCCAAGATGGGATGCTGAAGCTTTTGCGAACGCTGCCGCAAGTGCTGAAGTTCCTACCAATGGATAAAGCACAAGACGCGCGAAATTTCATGCTCAGTTTTCAGTATTGGCTAGGTGGTTCACCAGAAAATCTGGAAAACTTCTTGCTGATGCTAGCTGATAAATATGTATTTAAAGGTTTAGAGAAACAAAATTTTGCACCTTCTACATATGAACAGCCGGTGGTTTATCCCGATTTAGGGATTTGGCATCCTTTGGCTCCCAGTATGTTTGAAGATGTCAGAGAGTACCTTAATTGGTACACAGCTCGTAAGGATATTTCTAGTGATCTCAAAGATCCCCTAGCTCCTTGTGTTGGGTTGGTATTGCAACGCACTCACCTAGTTACAGGGGATGATGCCCATTATGTAGCGATGGTGCAAGAGTTGGAAGCACTAGGCGCACGCGTACTACCTGTGTTTGCTGGTGGTTTGGATTTCTCCAAGCCTGTGGATGCCTACTTCTACGAACCAACTACTAACATCCAGTTAGTAGATGCAGTGATATCGCTGACTGGTTTTGCTTTAGTGGGTGGGCCAGCCAGACAAGATCATCCCAAGGCAATTGAGTCACTCAAACGCTTAAACCGTCCTTATATGGTGGCGTTACCCTTAGTCTTCCAAACCACAGAAGAGTGGATGGATAGCGATTTAGGGTTACATCCAATTCAAGTAGCTTTGCAAATTGCAATTCCTGAATTGGATGGAGCAATTGAACCGATTATCTTATCGGGTAGAGATGGGACTACAGGGAAAGCGATCGCACTGCGCGATCGGGTTGAAGCTGTAGCCGAACGCGCCTTAAAATGGGCTAATCTCCGCCGCAAGCCGAAGCTTGATAAAAAAGTCGCCATCACTGTTTTCAGCTTCCCGCCAGATAAAGGCAACGTGGGAACCGCAGCGTACTTGGATGTATTCGGTTCCATCTACGAGGTGATGAAAGCCCTCAAAAATAACGGCTACGACTTACCAGAATTGCCAGAATCCGCCGAAGCGTTGATGCAAGAAGTCATCCATGACGCTCAAGCGCAGTACAACAGCCCGGAACTGAACGTTGCTTACAAAATGTCGGTTCCTGAGTATGAGGCGCTAACCCCTTACTCTCAACGTTTAGAGGAAAACTGGGGCCCACCTCCCGGACATCTCAACAGTGACGGGCAAAATCTGCTAATTTATGGTAAGCAATTCGGTAACGTTTTCATCGGCGTCCAACCTACATTCGGTTACGAAGGCGACCCGATGCGGCTGTTGTTCTCCCGTTCAGCTAGTCCTCACCACGGTTTTGCTGCCTACTACACTTACCTAGAGCAAGTTTGGAAAGCTGATGCTGTACTGCACTTTGGTACACACGGTTCCTTGGAATTCATGCCGGGTAAACAGATGGGGATGTCTGGTGATTGTTATCCAGATAACTTGATTGGCTCAATTCCCAATTTGTATTACTACGCAGCGAATAATCCAAGTGAAGCGACAATTGCCAAACGCCGGAGTTATGCCGAAACAATTTCTTACTTGACACCGCCGGCAGAAAATGCTGGTTTGTATAAAGGTTTGAAGGAACTCAGCGAATTAATTGCTTCCTACCAAACCTTGAAAGATAGTGGACGCGGTGTTTCCATTGTTAACAGCATCATGGATAAATGCCGGATCGTGAATCTGGATAAGGATATTGACCTGCCAGAAACCGATGCCAGAGATATGAGTACCGATGAGCGGGATAATATTGTTGGCAACGTCTATCGCAAGTTGATGGAAATCGAGTCGCGGTTGTTGCCTTGTGGTTTGCACGTCATTGGTAAACCGCCAAGTGCAGAAGAAGCGATCGCAACTCTAGTCAACATTGCTAGTCTAGATCGTCAAGAAGAAGAACTTCAAGGCTTGCCCGGAATTATCGCCAACAGCATTGGGCGTAAAATTGACGATATTTACCAAAATAACGACAGAGGCATTTTAGAAGATGTCCAGTTATTGCAAGATATCACCTTGGCAACCCGTGCAGCAGTTACCGCCCTTGTGCAAGAGCAAATCGACGCGGAAGGACGAGTTTCTCTAGTTTCCCGGTTGAATTTCTTCAACATGGGCAAAAAAGAACCTTGGGTGGAAGCATTACATAAACTCGGCTATCCCAAAGTTGACACCACAGCCCTAAAACCCCTATTTGAGTATTTGGAATTCTGCCTGCAACAAGTTTGTGCAGACAACGAACTCGGAGCATTACTCAAAGGCTTAGAAGGCGAGTACGTCCTACCCGGCCCTGGTGGCGATCCCATCCGCAACCCGGATGTATTGCCCACGGGTAAGAATATCCATGCACTTGACCCCCAATCCATCCCAACAACAGCAGCAGTCCAATCAGCCAAAATCGTTGTAGACAGGCTTTTGATCCGTAACAAGGCAGAAAATGAAGGAAAATGGCCAGAAACCATCGCCTGCGTCCTCTGGGGAACCGATAACATCAAAACTTACGGCGAATCCCTAGCGCAAATTATGTGGATGGTTGGCGTGCGTCCAGTTCCAGATGCCTTGGGACGGGTGAACAAGTTGGAATTGATATCTCTAGAAGAGTTGGGAAGACCCAGAATTGATGTGGTAATCAACTGTTCTGGTGTATTCCGCGACTTGTTCATCAATCAAATGAACCTGCTAGACCAAGGCGTGAAGATGGCAGCCGAGGCAGATGAACCCTTAGAAATGAACTTTGTTCGCAAACACGCTTTGCAACAAGCTGAAGAAATGGGGATTAATCTGCGTCAAGCAGCAACGCGCGTTTTCTCCAACGCTTCTGGTTCCTATTCGTCAAATATCAACTTGGCGGTAGAAAACAGCACTTGGGATAGCGAAGCCGAGTTGCAAGAAATGTATCTCAACCGGAAATCCTTTTCCTTCAATTCCGATAACCCCGGAATTATGGATGAATCCCGGCAGATTTTTGAAAGTACATTGAAAACTGCTGATGCAACTTTCCAAAATTTGGATTCTTCCGAGATTAGCTTAACGGACGTTTCTCATTACTTTGATTCAGATCCCACTAAGCTGGTGGCAAGTCTGCGGGGTGATGGTAAAAAACCAGCATCTTATATTGCAGATACAACCACAGCTAACGCCCAAGTGCGGACATTATCAGAAACCGTGCGTTTGGATGCGCGTACCAAATTATTAAATCCCAAATGGTACGAGGGGATGCTGTCTCACGGTTACGAAGGTGTGCGCGAACTCTCCAAGCGATTGGTGAATACAACAGGTTGGAGTGCGACAGCCGGCGCTGTGGATAACTGGATTTACGAGGATACTAACGAAACCTTCATCAAAGATGAAGAAATGCAGAAACGGTTGTTGAACCTTAATCCCCATTCTTTCCGCAAGATTGTATCAACTTTGTTGGAAGTGAATGGACGCGGTTATTGGGAGACTAGCGAGGATAATTTAGATCGTCTGCGCGAGTTGTACCAAGAAGTTGAAGACCGGATTGAAGGGATAGACTAGAATTACATGGGCAGGCTTTATGCCTGCCTTAACAATGAGATAAGGTGAATTATGGATAATTGGCAAGATATTACTGATGATAGATTAGTAAGACCAATACATCCTGGCGAAGTAATTGCAGATATTTTAGATGATTTAGATATTAATACCGCAAATTTTGCAGAAATTTTAGGCGTATATAATCAAACAATTGAAGAAATTATTAATGGTCAAAGAGCAATTACAGTAGATATAGCAATACGTCTTGGTAAAGCTTTAGGAAATGGGCCAAGACTTTGGCTTAATCTTCAGCAAAAAGTTGATCTTTGGGATGCTTTGCAAAGCCATAAAGAAGAATACGAGCAAGTCATGACATTGGTTTAGAAGAAATTGTGAATAATTATTTTTGGCAAGTGGAGATTTATCAGCAATGACAAGAAGTTGAAGTGTTGAAATCGCTTGTTACTTTGTCAGTAGAAGATGTTTTACAGGCGTTTATTTTAAATATTGAAGCGATTTGCTAACTAAATAAAAAAACAAGATTAATGACAAATTTAGACCCACTAGCAATAGAAATTATTGATGAATTGCTTGCAAATACTGGTTCTGATGTGGCTTCAGAGTTAATGAATGATGATACAATAACAGGTTTAATATCTAATAGCGGTTCAATAGGTTGGGGACTTGATACCTACGAAATTGCTGAGGCTTGGTTTATAGAACCTAAAAAAATCAGTTTTTCTGCTGATATTTATTTAGATGCTACGCCAGATGAGGAAACATCAATTCTAGGAACCTCGATTTTAGCAGAGATCCACGGCAAAGCCGTTAAAGAAGACGCAAATTGGGAGATATCTGAGTACGAAATACTAGAAGCTGACTTCTACCCGCCTAATGATTATGATGAATACTATTCTTCAATAATTCTATCTAATACTGATTTTCATAAAACTTTTCAAAAAGATTTAGAAAAAATTGAAGCTTTACTTCACGCTGAAGTAACTGCCAACAAATTAGAACCTTTACATCAAATGATAACACTTGATAAGGATGAGGTACAGCAATATTTGTTTAGATTGCTCTATATCAATGCGATTACCGCTTTAGAGACTTTTTTATCAGATGCTTTTATTAATACCGTTCTAAAGGATCGTGTACTGATTAGAAAATTTGTTGAGTCGAATCCAGAATTTGCAAAATATAAATTCTCTTTAAATGAGTTATTTGTTAAGGTTGATAAGATTGATGATGAAGTTAAGAAATATCTTTCATCACAAGTGTGGCATAACCTGGAAAAGGTTAAACCAATGTACAAAGACACTTTTGATATAGAATTTCCAGAAGATTTGAAGGAGCTTTTTAAAGCAATTAAGAAGAGACATGATTTTGTGCATCGTAACGGGAAGTCAAAGGACGGAGAAGAAATAACACTTACTCAGAAGAATATAGAAGAATTAGTGGCGGAGGCTCGAAAGCTCGTAGACTATATTGATAAGCAATTTGGAAACAACAATATAATTGAAAACAACCATATAAATGGTTTTAATTTCTAAAATACAGAATAGGCGGCCTAACAATTTAGTTGTAGTGGACGGTTGAAAGCCTCCAGTAAGCTACGCTAACCCTCCACTCTTCCACAACAAGCGATCGCCTTGTTTTTGAGGTTTTCTACAAGGCGATCACCTGCAATGCCATCATGGAATCAGTGATCGCTTCTATATTAAATTTTATGGGAATATTCAAGTTGAAATTTTTCTATGGATGCGTTAACTATCAACTTTGCTCCTGTTCTTCAAATAACAGATGAGCAATTCTTCCAGTTATGTCAGATAAATGAATTAATTAGATTTGAACGTAATGCTGATGGCACATTGCTACTAATGCCTCTAGTCGGAGGTTTAACCAGCAACCGCAATGCTAATTTAACTGCTCAACTTGGAGTCTGGAATCGTGATGAGTCACTAGGTATAGCTTTTGGCTCTTCGGTTGGGTTTATTTTTCCAAATGGGGCAGTTCGTTCTCCTGACGCATCTTGGTTAAGACGTGACAGATGGCATTCTCTCACACAGGAGCAAAAAGAGAGATTTCCACCTGTATGTCCTGATTTTGTAGTGGAATTGCGTTCTGATACTGATTGTTTAAAAAGGCTACAAAATAAAATGCAAGAGTACCGACACAATGGTGCTAGATTAGGTTGGTTAATTGATTTAGAAACTCGGCAAGTAGAAATTTACCGCTCTGGTAAAGATGTTGAAGTGCTGCAATCTCCTGCTAGTTTATCAGCAGAAGATATACTGCCTGGGTTTGTGCTTGATTTTGAAGATATCTGGTGAAATGATTAACATACGAAGTGCGATCGCTTTATTGTTGAGGTTTTCTGCAAGGCGATCGCACTGTTGGGCATCAAAGCAAATGCAGCGTTTGATTTGATAGACAAAATCTTGTCCGCTATATTTAAGGTGTACCAGTTGCTTCCTCACTCCAAGTTAATCAATATGGATATCACAGCTACTTTGAACGAAATCGCAACTCTCAGTATTGAAGATAGAATCCGTATTGTACAAGCAATTTGGGATAGCATCGCAGCAGAGCAAGTTTATCCTGATTTAACCGATGCACAAAAGCGAGAGCTTGATCGTCGAACTGCTGACTACGATTCAAATCCAGATAATGTGCTGACTTGGGAGGAAATCAAAGCATCAATTAAGGGACAGCAATGAATTATTTCCTGGTATTTCGCCCAGAGGTTCGAGAAGAACTCAATGAGGCGCACAGTTGGTACGAGAGCTAGAAACCCGGTCTGGGTGACGAGTTTTTAGACTGTGTAGACGAAACGGTGAATCGAATTTCTCAGATGCCAGAATCCTATGTAATTGTCTACGCTGATATTCGACGAGCAGTAGTGCGACGATTTCCCTATGCTGTGTACTATCGGATTGTGTCGAGTCGAGTAATAGTAACAGCAATTTTTCATGGTCGCAGAGATCCAAAATCGTGGCAGACGCGAACCTAACACTATAATTACGAGCGATGTCTAGCGACAAGCTGCTATGCGTATACGCTTTGTTTCTGAGATTTTCTGAAAGGCGATCGCACTTACTCTTCCACAACAGGCGATCGCTTAGTTTTTGAGGTTTTCTGGAAGGCGATCGCTCACTCTTTTGCAATAGGCGATCGCACTTTGGGAAATTTTGCAGATGTACTATACCCCAGCTACGCCTACGCTTCTATATTTTCAACGATATCATAATATGATATCATTATATCTGTGGTTATATTCAACTTAACTGTAAGATGGCTGCAATTGTATTAGTTAAATGGATCTCAATAACAAACAACGTCAGATTTTAGAGTTAATTTTTACAAATCCTGTACCATCTAATATTCTTTGGAAAGATATTGAAAGTTTATTTATAGCTCTCGGTGCTGATATTACTCAAGGTAGAGGTTCGCGGGTTCGTGTGAAATTAAATGATTTGAAAGCTGTTTTTCACGAACCGCATCCTCAAAATGAGACAGATAAAGGAGCAGTCAAATCTGTTAGAGAATTTTTAATTAAGGCAGGAATTGAAATATGATGACTTATAAAGGATACACAGCTAGTATAGAAGTAGATGTAGAAGCTGGAATACTTTTTGGCCAAGTCCTAGATATTAATGACGTAATTACCTTTAAGGCAAAAACTGTAGACGAAGCGCGTCAAGAATTTCAAATTTCTGTTGATGATTATCTTGCTTTCTGTGAAGAACTAGGAGAGGAGCCTGATAAACCATTCTCTGGTAAACTTCCATTCCGCACAACTCCAGAACACCACCGCAAAATATTTATTGCTGCTAAAAAGGCTGGTAAAAGCATAAATGCTTGGATGGATGAAATCTTAACTGGTGCTGCGGATAAAGTAATCAACACTTAGAGCCAATCATTCTAAATATTTTTTTCGCTAAAGTGCATTTACCTTCGGCATTTTTATGGAAATATTTAAGTTTAAAATACGAAGTGCGATGTCTACGACGGGCTACGCCTACGCAACATACACAACAGACGATCGCTTTATTTCTGAAGTTTTCTGTAAGGCGATCGCTCTTTAGAATGACCCCCACAAAGGTTTCCGTCCACTACTCTGAGGCTAACGATTTAGGGCTGATCTCAAACTGTAAATGTGAACGGTAGAAACAAACATCAAACTCCATAAAGAAGTTAACTTGCCCCAAAATCAAAGGTACGTTTGTAGCCTGTGTCCATGCAAATACAAGTTGTACAGCTTCAAATTGCCCAACTACTGCTTGAAGAACCACGACACGCGCCTCGTATTGAGCTAAATTACCTGTCAAACTCAATAGAGTTGTCTGCTGTTCCCACACATACCCAAGCTCAACTCCTACCGAATAAGGAAGCACATTTACGCTTGCTCCAGTATCCAACAAACCGGATGCGATCGCAGAACTTTGCTGGTAGATCAAAGTAAGGGGTAGATAGGGGCGGAAACTGGCTTCGCCCAATGCAACATCAATCGGGATAAAGGAATACCGTTGTGCGTTACGCATGGTCTTGAGTTTTAGCAGCTTCTAGCACTTTTAACATAGTATCTGCTGCTTCAACTGCATCATAAGGCGACCACACAGGATAGGACTGATCGGGCTTAATCAGCTCGGTTTCCTGTTGGGCTAACTCTGAGATTAAAACCTGCATAATATAAAACTTATCTGCTCGACTAAGTTCTCGCAAAGTGGAGATTAATTCTGCTGAAACCATGCAAAGCACTCTAGTAAATCAAGTCTGCTTCTTGATCATAGTTTATTCGTTGGGTTTAACTGCGTTTACCCCAAGCTACAACTAGAATAATCACGTCTGCGACTTACAGGTGAGACAATTCAAGCAGCTAATAATCTTTAATTTTATAAATAAACGTAGACAGGCTTGATATCTGCTTGTTTATCAGAATAACCATTGCGATCGCACACTCTTAATAATCTAATTCTGCTAATACTGTTTGTGGTAACAAAATTTGTTTTTGTTGTATATATAATGTTGAAACAACGCTGTGCATTGCATCTGAACGGTTCAACAATGCTACAACAAAACCCGTATCAGCTACTGCTAAGGTTTTTTCCACGTCCAACCAGATTTTTCAGTAATCTCTTGTTGGAGAATATCTTCTGAGTTTGTAGCCAAATCAGGTGTTCCTGCAAATAAGCCAATTAATGGGTCAGACACAGCATTATAGCGGTTCCCATTCAGATGCAGTACAACATTACATCACGAGGTGTAGGGGCACGGCAGTGCCGTGCCCCTACGGGTGTACTTCACTTCACTGTTTCTAGCAATTGGGTTTCGAGATATAGCCTAACAGCTTCACTGACTATTGATTCAGGAGATTGCCATCGTTGACTAGCCAAGGCGATCGCATTTGCTTGTTTGGCGATCGCATTTGCTTGTTGAGCGATCGCATTTGCTTATTCGGCGATCGCATTTGCTTATTCGGCGACAGCATTTGCTTGTTTGGCGATCGCATTTGCTTGTTTGGCGATCGCATTTGCTTGTTTGGCGATCGCATTTGCTTGTTTGGCGATCGCATTTGCTTGTTTGGCGATCGCATTTGCTTGTTTGGCGATCGCATTTGCTTGTTTAGCGATCGCATTTGCTTGTTTAGCGATCGCATTTGCTTGTTTAGCGATCGCATTTGCTTGTTTGGCGATCGCATTTGCTAATTGTGTTTACCCTGAAACAATATACAGATGGGTATAAACACAGATTAACTCCCAATTATTGCGTTGTAATTAAATCCACAAAACTACTCTTATCACGTAGAAAGACATCCCAGTATGTTGAAATAGAACTATTCCAGAAATATCTCCCATGTCTCTAAGAACTCGCGGTTCTGCTGCTGTAGACAAAGCTCAACGCCGTCTTGCCCTGCTTAAATCCATTAACGAGAATCTGGATTTAGGGCACGGACTAAGCATTGAAGCTTACACCCGCCTTATCGATAACACCCGTGCCATGCTAGAAGCTCATAATACGCTTCTGTCCAATCTTGATGAATCTCGTAAGACCATAACTCAGATGGACAACGCACTCTCGGAACTGTCTGAAAGGATGCTTACTGGAGTTGCTACTATCTACGGCAGAAATAGCATGGAGTATTCAAAGGCAGGCGGCTCAATTAGAAAGCGGAGTGCAAGTAAAAAATCTATTTCACAAGCTCCTTCAGTTGTTGCGGTTCCAACTATAAAACCTACCCAAACTGCAACTAACGGCAAAGGCAGCTTGAGTAATGTCTAAGTTTATTTTAATTCTTTAAGTTCGTAAGGTAGCACAGCTAGCTGTGCTACTCCAAAATCCACGAAGCCTGAAAAAAGTCACGCTCGCAAAACATAGCATAACGGTAGGTTGAATACACAACAGAATTAGTAGCGGCATAATTGTCAACCAAACTTTCTAATTGTTGTGTTAGTGGTTGAAAGTCTGTGCTGCTATAAGTACGAATCCAGTCTGCATATTGATGATTAGGAATGCCGTTACCAGCTAACTGTTCTCCCAAAAAGGCATACAAACGCATACAGGGAGACATCGCCGCAGCAGTTAAACCCACATCTCCACCCCAAGCAGTTGCTAACAAAAAGTCAGTATAGCGGCGGGTGGCGGCTCCTGGTTCCACGGAATGCAAATTGACTCCCCACTGGGAAGCATAGCCACTATGTAACCGTAGTTCTTCTAAAACTCCACTAGCTAAGTTATGAAATGTGGTGAAACCTAACCAGTCTGGTGCTTTAGCTGCGGCGATGCTGTACGCACGGGCAAAAGCTTCTAAGAAAAAAGCATCTTGCCCTACGTAGTAAGCAAATTTCACCTGCTCAAGAGTACCATCGCCAATGCCTTGAACGAAAGGATGCTCTAGGCAAGCTTGGGCTAAGTCTTGATTTGCAGCCCATAATTCCTGAGATAAAGTCATTTGTTATTTGTCATTTGTCATCTGCTATTATCCCTTTGTTCTTTCAACTCTCTCCCTCAAAAAGGAAACTCTTAAAAAGGGAAGAACTGGAGCAATACTGAGCCTAGACTTCCTAAAAAGTCAACAAAACTGGGGCTACCAGTACTTACCTTTTCATTTACGGGCGTTTGCAGTTCTTTAATAAAAGCTTGGGCTGTTTGCGTTCCAAGGCTGTTGTTTTGGGATGTAAACAATTTTTCAGCAACTTGGGCATCTTGGAATGCACCTTGTCTATCTAATACTTGGTAACGAGCAACACCACGAGCTAAATAAGCACCCGCATATTCTGGTTTAATAGCGATCGCTTGATTAAAATAATTAATTGCTTGCTGTTGGTTGCCTTTTTGTGCTTCTGCTACACCCAAAGTATAAAATTCTTCTGGTGAAGCAATCTGTGATGGTATACCAACTGCACCTTGGAAGTTAGTCCCATTCAAGTAAGCACCAGCCAGTTCTGCATTTGCTAAATAGGCATTTCTCAAATCAGCACCCGCCAAATTTGCCCCACTAAATTTAGCTTGGCTCAGGTTAACACCAAATAAACTAGCACCACTCAAGTTTGCACCCCGCAAATCTGCGCCGCTCAAGTTTGCCCGGCTGAGGTTAGCACCTGTGAGATTAGCACCGCTCAAATTGGCTCCAGATAAGTCAGCCATCACTAAACCTGCACTAGTCAAATCACAGTTTTGACATTGTTTGGTAGCCAATAACTGTCTAACATGTTCAGAATTTGCTGCTTGTACGCTTGTTGTCAAACTAATCGTGGTTAAAAAGGCAGCTATGGCTAAAATTTGGTTCTTCATATTCGTGTAATATTTATTACTCAATATTCAACGTTAACTGAGATGGATTTATACCTCAGCCTATGATATGAGCAATCTAAACAGTTTGCCCTCTGTAGTTGCCTATATCACTTGTAAATTTGAGTAAACACTCATTGGTTGTGCAAGTTTACTATCTTCTAATTTTTTGTTCCTCAGGAGTCAGGCTTTAGCCTTGCTATAGTACTTTTTGATAATTAGACATATAGCAGTTACCGCACAGATAAGGTACAGAAAAAATCATTAACCACAGATGAACATATATTCTCGTAGGGGCGCACAGCTGTGCTTTAAGTCAAATATACACAGATGCATTTTTTGATTTTACAAAGAAGCGATGTCTAACGACAAGCCGCTATGCGTCTACGTTTGATGCTTTGACTCAGTAACACATCTCTCTTTTTGCTCCTGTATACCCTGATTTTAAATAAATATGAGACTATAGAAGCATTAAGACAGCCATAAAAACGTGAGTCAGCAAGACAAACTCTTAGAAAAGATCCTCTCTGGGACTTCTGATACAGACATCCCTTTCGCCCAACTGTGGCAACTCTTATATACACTAGGCTTTGATGAACGGATTCGTGGCGATCATCGTATTTTTATCAAAGCCGATGTTGAGGAAATATTGAATCTGCAACATAAGAAGGGAAAAGCCAAAAGCTATCAAATTAAACAAATTCGTGCAGTAATTCTCAAGTATAAGCTAGGAAGTAAAAATGATGTTTCGCTATGAAATTATTCTCTACTGGAGTGAATTAGATCAAGCCTTTATTGCTGAAGTACCAGAATTACCCGGCTGCGCTGCTGACGGTGATACTTATCAAGAAGCCCTGCATAATGTAGAATTAGTTATGCAGGAATGGATAGAAACGGCTAAGGATTTAGGGCGTTCAATTCCTCAGCCTAGACCGCGTTTGATGTACATTTAATTGATACACAAGCTCAGTCAAACTGATTTTTAAGCATCATCAGAAATATTTGACACCATTTGAGATTCGGACGAGAAAAGTTTTCGCTAAAAGACCTAGAAAATTCTATTGGCTGCCATCATTGTATGTAATACCAATTCTGTATGAAGACGCACATAAAAAGACCCCCTGTAGTCCCTCCAAGGCATCGGCTACGGTGTACACACATCTTTGTATAAAATCAAAATCATTGAAGATCCCCCTAAATCCCCCTTTTTAAGGGGGACTTTGAAGGGCTTTTGCCCCCCAATTTATCGGGGGGTTGGGTGGATCAAAAGCTTGTGGGGCAATGTTAAAAGACTTGTGTGTACACCGTAGCCGGAAGGTAAATATATCCAGCTTCACCAAGAAACGGTATAAGTTATAACCCAATACAGTTCAGATAAGACCAAAAAAAATTGTAGAGACGGCGATTTATCGCGTCTCGAAAACCCAAAATTTTATACCAGTAGCGCTTAATTGAACCGTATTGAGTTATAACCAATGTGCTTTAGGTTTACTGATTTGCAGATGACAGAGGAAGTCTAATTAAAAAGGTTAGTTACTGGCAACCTTACAAATCACCATAATATGTGATTTGTATTTATCAGTACTATAGTGAAGAAGTTGCAGTCCAGAACGTTCTAGTTCTTGCAAAAGTTTAGGGATTTCATACTTATGATGTCGCCAAATAGTAATTTCTTCACCTTCAGAGATTTCAATCTTCTTATCTATCCCCATCCGACTGAAGTTTATAGTGTAATTATGAAGAAGTTTCATATTAGCAACTATACTATCTGTTTTTAAATCATACTTTCTTACCAATTCACAATCTTCAGACTTAATCCCAATCTTGCTTTTAACCCATCCATATATTTCTTCTACGTGATACTTGCAGCCACCTCTGACGTTTCCATCCCATTTAGAGTTAGAACCAGTTTCATTGGTGAACACCAAAAAGTCATTTTTTCCCATGCTATCTCTAAAGTTTTTTAGTACCTCATCTCTATTTTGATGATTACCGATGGTAACACCTAAGTGAAAAAAGATTTTTGCTGTGTCGTCAATTTCAATACTAGTTTCATTTTGAAATAATTCTTTGGGTACACAACTATTTTCTATATCAATTGTGGAACTGATGAACTCGACAAGAGGAAACCATTTTGTAAAATTATTTCTAGATAAATGAAGCAATTCCTCGCTAATATCTAAAGCAAGATATTTATTAACCTTTCCCAATTTATTAAGTTTTTGAATAAAATTTTTCACAGGATATGAATTTCCTGCACCAACGTCTACAATATTTACTTTTTTACCACTTTGAATATTGTCATTCAAGTATTTAAAGTTGTCCTTTAAAAGGTCAATTTCTACATTCGATGTTCGATACCATGTAGGAATAATGTATTTTAGATAAAAATCGTCCCAGATTTTTGCACCTCTACCTTTATAAGAATACTTTAGAGGGATTTCTCGCCTAACTTCTAATGCATGGATTATCCCTAAAACTTCTTCTTCAGAAAAAATAGAGTAGAACTCAGAACTTGGCTTTGCTGTGCAATTGATAGCAGTTGACATATCCGAGGGAAGTTGGGAATTGCTATGAAAATTTGGAGCCATTATTCTTGTTCTTTGGTTTTCTTCAATATTTAAATGGATTAGCCGCAATGCTTGCCAAATAGGTATTTTCCCATACCGTTGTCCCAAAATTCGGAGTTTTCACCAAGACGGCAGGAAGCCTACTTGCTTTTTGGGGTGTCCGGGATAGCCGCCCCGCCGCCGTTAACTGTTGACTGATGACGGTTGACGGTTGACGGTTAACAGTCATCAGTCAACGTGAAATTCCATCCCCTTTTAGGTGTGGGATGAGCTTAACAGAGATATGGAGCACTCTCAACTGGCCAATTGGTTTTTTACAATCAAAGTGCGAGATAATTTTCCAAAGATACAGGGGTAAATTCCAGTGGTTCAGCAACCAGAACTCCAGGAAACTTCGTCGATACAGTCAATCCAGCGCGTGCTTAAGAGTTTAAGCACTTACCGATGGACTTCGCTGGGAGCATTAGTCAGCCTGTTGTTGTTGACGATCGCAAACGCAGTTACCCCACAACTATTTCGGTGGGGAATTGATCAGGGCATCATCAAACAAAACTTACAAATTGTGCTATACAGCGCCGCCTGGATGGTACTCGCCGCGATCGCTCGTGGTGTATTTAACTTTGGACAAAGCTATCTAGCAGAAGCAGTGTCTCAGGGTGTAGCCTATGACTTGCGAAACAAAATTTTCAGCAAAATTCAAAATCTCAGTTTCAGTTATCATGACCAAGCGCAGACTTCCCAACTGTTAACCCGTGTCACCAGCGATATTGAGCAGATCCGTACCTTTGTTGGCACTAGCTTAATTCAGGTCATTGGTTCACTTGTAACATTGGTGAGTATTTCGGTAATTTTGCTGGTGATGAACTGGGAACTAGCACTGATTACCCTAACATCAGTGCCTATCGCTGCATGGTTGATGGCACAATTCGTCACTCGGAATAACAAACTTTTTCGGCAAGTACAAGAGCAACTAAGCGACCTTAATGCTGTATTGCAAGAGAACTTACTAGGAATACGGGTGGTGAAAGCGTTTGTACGGGAATCAACCGAAAGGTCGCGTTACACGACCCTAAATGATGGTCTAGTCAGGGCAAACATGAAGACCATTAGCGCCATCCATAATACCTTCCCGTTTATCTTTTTGGTGAGTAACTTGGTAACACTGGCAGTTTTCGGCTACGGGGGAGCGCAAGTGATTGGAAATCGGTTCTCCATTGGCGAACTGGTGGCGTTTAACTCCTACCTAGCCTTGATTCTCCAACCAATTTTGTTGATTGGATTTGCTGCACCCGCGATCGCTCAATCAGCTGCTTCCGCCGAACGTGTCTACGAAGTTGTAGATGCGGAGGTAGAAATTCGTGATTGCCCTGGTGCTGTCCCATTTGACACCTGTGTTGGTAGAATCACCTTTGAAAATGTTTCCTTTCGCTATCCAGGAGCCAGCACCGAAACTCTCAAAGAAGTTTCCTTTGAAACAAAGCCTAAAGAGCTAATCGCCGTTTTAGGGATGACTGGTTCCGGGAAAAGCACAATTATGAACTTGCTTGCCCGCTTTTACGATGTCACAGGGGGAGCAGTTCGCATTGACGGACGAGATGTCAAAGGTTTCACCCTCAAAAGCCTCAGATCGCGGATTGGTATTGTATTTCAGGAAACCACCCTCTTCTCTGGCACAATCCGCGAAAATATTGCCTACGCCAAACCCGATGCAACTCTAGATGAGGTGATTCAGGTTGCAAAAACTGCCCAAATGCACGATTTTATTATCGGTTTACCCAATGGCTACGAGACGATTGTAGGTGAACGGGGTGTGGGCTTATCTGGTGGGCAAAAACAACGAATTGCGATCGCTCGTACCCTACTGACCGATTACAGTATTCTAATTTTGGACGATAGTACCTCGGCTGTAGATGCCCAAACAGCTGCCCAGATTCAAGCCGAACTAGATGGCTTAATGCGCCAAAAAGCTTGTACAACTTTTGTAGTAGCTCAACGCATTAGCACTGTAAAGAATGCCGATCGCATTTTTCTCATGGATAAAGGACGATTGGTGGCACAAGGCACCCACGAGGAATTGATGCAAACCAGCCCGCTCTACGGTGTGATTTTGGAATCTCAAGTAAAGCCGAAGGAGAAAAAATGAGAAGCACAGTTCCCATTGTTGCATCTGAGCAGGCGAGTCAGCAAATTTCCACCCTGCGACGCTTTTTGCAATATCTGCGACTCTATCGCAAAGAAATTCCCATCGCCCTGACATTAGTATTTATTGGTGCTGTCACCCAGGCAATTGGGCCATTTTTCCTCGGTTGGTCGATTGATCGTCTGATTGCACAAGGAAATTTGCAAGGACTGCTACTGTTATTAGGGTTACTAGCACTAAACTACGGACTTGGCGTTTTAGCAATCCGGGGTCAAATTATTCGAGTCGGCTGGATTATGCAGCGATTGCTGGCTCAACTGAGACAAGATATTTTCATTAAAATCCAAAGTTTGCCCCTCAGCTTTTTTGATCGCAGCGAAGCGGGCGATTTAATGAGCCGCCTGCTGAATGATGTCAATACTGTAAATCAGGCATTTGGTCTGACGATCGCGCAAATGCTGGGCAACACTTTCAGTTTGATCGGCATCATCATTGCGATGCTCTCAATCAACCTGCAACTCGGTTTGTTGAGCAATCTGGTTGTACCACTGATGATTTTTACCACAAGCTTGTTTGCACGTTGGGCAAGAGCCAGATTTCGTGTCACCCGACAAACCATTGGGGAGCTTTCCGCCAAGTTAGAAGAAGATATTGGCAGCGTCCGAGAAGCACAGGCATTTAATCGTGTACAGATGAATATTGAAGAATTTGACACTCTCAACGCTGCCAATCGTGATGCCAACGTCGAGGCTGTGGCAATTACTTCTGCCTTTTTGCCCTCCATCGATTTTCTCAACACACTCGCAACAGCAGGCGTGCTGGCCTATGGTGGCTATCTTGCGGTCACCGGAGCTGCAACAGTGGGTGTGGTGACATCCTTTTTACTTTACGTACAGCAGTTCTTCCGCCCGATTCAAATTCTCAGCCAGTTTTACACCCAAGCTCAATCTGCCTTTGCCGGATTAGAGCGAATCTTTCTATTGCTAGATGAACCATCACAACTCCAAGACGCACCCGATGCGACAGAAATGCCGCCCATTCAGGGCGAGGTGACATTTGAGAATGTTAAGTTTGGCTACAACCCAGATCAATTGGTTCTCAAAGGAGTGAATTTGCACGCCTATCCAGGGCAGATGGTTGCATTAGTAGGGCCGACCGGTTCTGGAAAAAGTACAATTATTAACTTAATTTTGCGCTTTTATGATGTATCTGGCGGTGCAGTGAAAATTGATGATATTGATGTGCGTAGCGTTACTCAAGCAAGTCTGCGACGACAAATTGGCATCGTCCTGCAAGACAATATTCTGTTCACTGGCACCGTCGCCGAAAACATAGCCTTTGGCGCTGCCCATGCTACCCAAGCTGATATCGAAGAGGCTGCACAGTTGGCAAATGTGCATGAGTTCATTACCTCACTGCCACAAGGTTATACAACTCAATTGGGTGAACGAGGAGCGCCCTTGAGCCAGGGACAGCGACAACTAATCAGTATTGCCCGTGCGGTGTTGATTAACCCCCGAATTCTAATTCTCGATGAAGCCACCAGCAGCATTGACACGCGTACAGAAGCGCTAGTACAAACTGCGATCGCTCGTTTGCTGCAAGGTCGTACCAGCTTCGTAATTGCCCACCGTCTCAGTACAGTTACTCAGGCAGATCAGGTATTAGTAATTCAGCAGGGAGAAATTGTCGAGCAGGGTACTCACGCCGAACTGATCAATCAGCAAGGTGTATATGCGAACCTTTATGCCCTGCAACTGGGTGCAGCAGACACAATGGTTCTTCAAAACGGAAAGTAAAATATATATAGCTCTAATTTATCAATTGCCAGAAAAGGAATGAAGCTACCTAACCTCGATTCACAAACCGTCGATCGCATCATTGAAATGGCGTGGGAAGATAGAACATCTTTTGATGCCATTGAGGCTCAGTTTGGGTTGCTGGAAAAACAGGTAATTGCCTTAATGAGGCGCGAAATGAAAGAATCTAGTTTCCAGATGTGGCGAGAGCGAGTTACCAAACGCAGTACAAAGCATTTATCTAAGCGAGAATTTATTGCAGGTCGCTTTAAATCGCAGAATCAAAAAACGTGATTGATGTTTTCAATCAAAATATGGTTCAGAACTATTAGAAGCTAAAATGCTCTAGAAGGAATAAGCCTGCGATCGCGCTTTCCATTGCCGCAGGCATCGCTTGTACCAATTGAGTGAAAACTACCACATTCAGCAACATCATGACGAAAGTTACACTCTACATTGCAGCTAGTTTGGATGGCTACATTGCTCGCAGCGATGGAGGAATTGATTGGCTATCAATCTTTGACATAGAAGGGGAAGACTACGGTTACACTGCTTTCTACGAATCGATTGATGCTATCGTCTTGGGCAGCAAGACATATGAAGTAGGGCTTAGTTTTGATCAATGGCCTTATCCGGAGAAGAAATCCTTCGTTTTCACCCAACGCCATCTCCAATCTGACCGCGAGGACGTTGTGTTTGTTTCTGACACAGTGAAGCAGGTCTTAGCAAATATAGAGGCTCAAGGTTTTGCAAACATCTGGCTCGTTGGTGGCGGAGCATTAATCAATTCGTTTCTTCAGCACAGCTTGATTGACGAATATATTATTTCAACTATTCCAATTATCTTAGGTAGCGGTATACAACTTTTCCCACCGTCTAGCCCTGAACAAAAGTTAGAGCTGATTAACTCAAAACAATATTCCAGTGGCTTACTCCAAGCACACTATAGGCGAAAATAGAAGGGTTAAAAAATTCATAATTCATAATAACGCGACTGCCATCATTGAGCCAGGGGAATCATATCATGTTCAGTTGAACACTTATCATTATGATTGACTCCAGAAAATTTTAATGATAGATGATTAGCCGGGCTTGATATCAAACCCTTTTTAATTACGAATTACGAATTACGAATTACGAATTACGAATTAGCTAAAGAAGCTTCAGAACAGCGTTGCTGAAGTCTTCATAAGGAGAAACACCGACGATAGTTTCTTCTAAATTACCATCTTTGAAAATTAAAACTGCTGGAATACTGCGAAGACCAAATTTCTTGAAAATTGGCTTGTTGCTGTCAACATCTACCTTAACAACTTTGGCGCGACCTTTGTATTCCTCGGCAAGTTGATCCATTAACGGACTGACCAAGCGGCAAGGCCCACACCAAGTAGCAGTAAAATCGACAACAACGACTTTCTCTTCACTTTCAGTTAAAACAGTATCAAATTCACTTTCTTGAACGTAAGCAACTAGTTGAGTCTCTGTAGACATTTTTTAATCCCTTGGTGTCAAACCAAAATTTCAGCAAAAAGCTAACTATACAAACTATACCCCTTTCTGGCTGTCAGATTCACCAAGGCGGCGGGAAGCCCACTTGCTTTTTGGGGTGGCCGGGATAGCCGCCTCGTCGCCGTTAACTGTTGACTGATGACTGTTAACCGTCAACCTTCATCAGTCATCAGTCTTTCGTGTTATCCCAGTTACGCAAGGTGCGTTAAGCACCCTACCAAGCTACCTAATCAAAAAATCTCATACCTTCAAGGCGTGGAAACTTCAATAATCATTCTCTCGCTCAAATAGTTCTAATAACCCAATTGTGCCTACAAAAAAAGTATAAGTAGCATACTTTATTGGTATCTTTTTTCTTGAAGGTGCATAAAAAGCTGCTATGATGCCTTCGATAAAATGGCTTGCCATAGCAAAACGCTCAATCCAAAAAATGGGATTCAGGCTGCTTGGTAAATAAGTATTATTTATTACTGCATAAATATTCCACGATTCCAATCCAATTGCACTTGTTATAAGCACTGTAGATATAATTTTTACAAAGGTAAAAATGTCTTTTTTTATTGACTTTAAGTTCATACTATCCACAAAAAATTGTTTAAAATATCTACAAGGCTCGTGAAGTAACAGACAAGTTAATGTGTGAGGACTTACGCAAAAACTCAAACTTTTATTTCACCGTGTTCTCTATGTCTCAGTGGTAGCCTGCGGAAAGCCCTCCGGGTGACGTTCGATAGCGACGCAGGAGCATCTGATTCCCTAAAGCTACACTAACAGCGATCGCTCATGGGGAAAATTCCCTTATCTATGAGACGCTTTGCGAAGGCGCTAGCCTCTCCCTTTAGGTACTTTACCGCTTTGAGTCTAAGTTTTTGCGGTAATCATTCTTAAACCCTATGTATATTATCTAAAAATTACCCTAAATGAAGATTAAATCATCAGATATTTAAAAAATGCTAAAAGTGTGGAATACTACATAGGTAGTAAATTTAATTGCATTCCATAGATTGATAATAAATATAAAGCTATGATTGCTCAACATTACAATTCAAATCATGTTGAAAACAACTTGCTTAAACAAATCAAAATTAAAGAAAATCAGCTAAAAATTGCACAAGAATCTAACATGCTTCATGTAGCGGAAGCATTACAGAAAGAATTATTAAAGTTACAGTCTCAATTATCAGAGCCGCAAGACGTTGAAATCCAAGCGTTGATGAGTTTGCTAGACGATTAAGATTGTAAATTTGTGTTGCAAAGTTTATTGAAAGCACAAAAACTCTGTTTATAGGAACCAGAGTATAGTGGTTCTGATGCCTGAGAGTGTAGCTTAGGTGCTATAGCTCAAGAATTAGCGATCTAAGGTGTCATAAAAGTATGGTGATTCTTACTTAGAGTAAGATGTTAGGGTTTCTGTTGGGTATATGGTCTTTTTTTCTGCGGTACTGAATCAATCTTAAGAACAGGTTTAATTGGGCGCACTTGCCTTTGCCTAAGAATTTGAATTTCTCTCTCAATCGAACTTTTGCCTTGCCTAAAAAAGTCTTGAGAATTATATGGAATTAAGTCACGGGATAAATGTTGAGCTTGTGCTGGAGTCAAACTAGGAAGGGGTTGTTCGGCATTGACAGCAGTCTGTACAGCCAGGAAAAAGGCTGTTGAAACCACCAAGGGTTTTATTTTGATACAACCGCTGAATATCAGGTTTAACATGATTGATACATCTATTCCTCGATTTATCTGTTACTTTTTCGTAGAAGCTAACTAAAGAGTTGCTTCAGCTTAAATTTCTTGTCCTTCAGGTGGGTTTAGTTTGTGTAGCCCCATAATTCTATTCTCAGGGCTTCAACTCTCTGGTAAACTAGCAAACGCCTGCTCAACTAACTCCTTTGCCTTAGCATCCAAATGCAGCCAATCCACTTCACCCACTTCATCAATTAAACTAGTATCAATAACAGCAACTTCCTTCTCTGGGGTGTATTCAATAAAACACACTTGATAACACAATTCCCATAAATCGATACTAGCTTCTTGCTGTTGACGCTGCAAACGTAGATGATATCCTGGATGGGGCATTGGCAAACGAGCAAGAGTTTCTCTGATTTCATCTGCTTCTTGGGGTGTTGCAGTTTCCATTCCTTGCAACAACTCAGTCACCAATGCTTTGATTTCATCAGTGGTGCTAGGCGGCCAAATCAGGACATCGTGGTAAGTTCCCGTCCAGGAAGATTCATCAAGGGACTTGCGGATATTGTCGATAACGCGAATGAAAGCAGGTTGCATGAGGATTTCAGCCTGCTGCCATGCAACTGAGTTTGTTATTTTAGGTGGCATTGGTAGTAAACAGGGGCACTAAAAGAAAAATAAACAGTCTGCGTTTATTAAAAAGCTGCGTTTTTAATCTAAATCTTTTCTCAAGATAGCGGATTTCATTGAAGAAAATTTGGAGATATTTATTACCAGCTGGAAAATTAGGTAATAACTCTGGGGAGTGAACATGATAGGCAAGCTACTAGACCATCGTTACCAAGTAATTCGAGTCCTCGCAATGGGAGGATTTGGTCAAACCTACATTGCCCAAGATACTAGGCGGCCCGGTAATCCCATTTGCGTTGTCAAGCACCTTAAACCCGGAACTGACCCCAGAGTTTTTGATACTGCTAAACGCCTGTTCAACAGCGAAGCCGAAACTTTAGAAAAATTGGGCAACCATGACCAAATACCCAGGCTGCTAGCGTACTTTGACGAAAACCAAGAATTTTATTTAGTACAAGAATATATTGAAGGACATACCCTAGCTGAGGAACTTATACCTGGTAAGCGCTGGAGTGAAAGGCAAGTAATTCAACTGTTACAGGAAGTTCTGGAAATTCTCGAATTTGTCCACCGCCAAGGCGTGATTCACCGCGACATCAAACCGGATAATATCATCCGTCGCGCCTCAGATAATAAGTTGGTTTTAGTAGACTTTGGGGCAGTAAAGCAGTTACGTACACAACTGGTAACAGTGGGCGCACAACCCTCTGCCACAGTAGTTATTGGCACTCCTGGCTACATGCCTACAGAACAAGGGCAAGGTAAACCCCGCCCCAACAGTGATATCTATTCCCTCGGCATCATCGCCATTCAAGCATTAACAGGATTATCGCCAACAGAATTGCAAGAAGACCCGGACACGGGCGAAATCATCTGGCAGCAATCAGTAACCGTGAACTATCGACTGGCAGCAGTGTTGTCCAAGATGGTACGTTATCACTTCAAAGACCGCTACCAAAATGCCACGGAAGCACTGCAAGCATGTAAAGACGCGATTAATCCTGTACCAGCATTTTCCACGCCTCAAGAATCTGCCAAATCCCGACCTCAAGTATCTCGGCTGCAAACTGTTGCAGTTGCACCAGCAAATCCTGTCCCCGCTAAACCTGCGCGTAAAGACTCTAGTAAATCCGACCCATGGCCGATATTAATTGGCATCTTATTGGCGGGTGGTGCAGCTGCCTTGGTAGCAAATATATATCCAAATGTGAAAAATTTAGCTTTTAATCTTACAGGTAACGATACTGCCTTAGCAAATAAATGCTCGGCTGTTGTCGTCGGAAATTCTAATATTCGTTCTGAACCTAGTTCGATAAATTCTGATAATATTGTGCGAACAGTTGGTGATAATACTAAATTTGAGGTGACTGGTAAACGGACAAAACGGGGTTGGATAGAAGTTAAACTTAACTCTGGGCGTTTGGCTTGGGCGCACTCGGATGTAATAACCAATAATGGAGAATGGGCTTCTTGCCTGCGCGAAAAAGGTATTGCAATTAAGACAGTAAATGATAGTACCCTGATTGCTACTCGACCAACTCCCAAGGCAAAACCAAAATCTAGGGATGTAGTAACTCCATTACCAGAAAAGCCAAATGGTTCAACTTCCGACGCTGGGAAAACAGAACGATCGCAGCCTAGTGATAACAGTGCCAATATTATAGAACAAGCAAGACAGAAGTATGAATCAGGAGATATAGTTGGAGCGATCGCACTTTTAAGATCGATTCCAGCAAATGCTGCTTCTGGTATTCAAGAGACAGGCAAAATGATTGCCCAGTGGCAGGAAGATTGGGCTAAGGCAGAGGCGTTATCTAATGAGATCAATAAAGCAATAGATGATGGTAAATGGGATAAAGTTTTAGATTATAGAAACCATCCAGAAAAATTGCCTAATACTAAATACTGGCGAAACAAAATAGAACCATTATTTAAACAAGCAGCCGAAAATCTGGCAAAACAGGCACTACCTAAACCAGAAAATCAAGGTAATCAAAAGGCTACCCAAGAAGAACTTCCTAATACTAACCAACCTGCTACTACAGAGAGTCCTAATGCTACAGAAACTCCAGAAAGTGGCTTTTAAACACTGCTTACCTCGTTACCAGCTAGAGCTGGTAATGCCTACAATGAGGACTGCCGCTTCTTAAATTCACAGCAGCAGTCCAACAAAAAATTTCCAGGTATAACCTGGAAACAAGATTTTAAATAGGTTTTTATCTGTGGTTTGATTTTCCCTATTAGTGCATTTCGTCGTACTCTTGGGCTTCAACTCGTCTTGCTTCCATCCGCGAAGCAGGCAAAAACTCAGCACGACGGACTGGAACCAAGGGCGGCGTATTTCCTTGGTAGGGGTGAATCACTTGTACAGTACGCGCTGGACGCTGCCGTGGTGAGAATAAAGCCAATACACCAGCGACTACAACACCACCACCAATAGTAAGAGTTGCGCCTCCCACAGCCCAAAGCATGGGTGAAGACCACCAAGAAGGATTTTGCGGCTGGAGTGCTGCTGATTTTTGTTGGTTATACTGCTGGGCTTGTTGCCACTGCTGCTGAGTATTGAAATTTTGAACTTGGCCTTGGAGTTGTTGATTTTGCAACTTCAGCTGTTCATTGTCGTTTTTTAAACGCTCCAACTGCATCTGCGTGTTCAGCTTCTCCATTTCCAGACGCTGGTCAGTATTGGGAGCAACTGCCGGCTGATTAGGATTGGGATACATTGGTTGCCCATAAGGGCCATAGGGATACATTTGTGGCTGCATTCCCGGCGCTACTACAGTCCCTGGCATTTGCGGAGCAACAGCAAAGTTAGGCTGTAAAGGGGTATTTGTTCCTTTGAGCAATACGAGAGCCGCCAGCCCAGCTACGGCAACCCCGCCGATAAACGCCATACTCTCACTCATCGCCTGTGCTCCTCAATTGCGACGTAACTATAATCATTTGTGACTGACTCACTCTCACACTCACACTCATAAATTATGCCTACTTGATTTCACATAATACTCAAACTATAAGCGACTATATCAGCTAGTTTTTTTACATCTTGATATCTGATGTTAATATTCAAGACTATAAAGGTCAAATTGTCTACCAAGCAAGGATAGAAAAACTACACTGTTATACTTTTTTAATCTACTTTACCCCTCTAATCAAGAGGAGTATTTGTGCTGCTGTTGTTGGTCTTGATGGCAGCCTTGAGACTTTGGCAAAATTCAGCGATCGCATTTAGTCCCTGCTCTGGGGTACCTTCTGCTAACCGTTTCACAAAAGCACTGCCCACGATCGCAGCATCTGCGCCCCATTCCTTTACCTGACGGGCTTGTGCCGCTTCGGAGATGCCAAAGCCTACACCGATGGGTTTCTCAGTAACACCACGAATTTGTTTGAGTAAATCGGACACGCGGTTTTCCAGTTGCGATCGCACCCCTGTAACCCCTGTGACGCTGACTAAATAAATAAATCCTTGAGAAGAATGAGCGATCGCTTCGATCCGTTCAGCAGAACTGGTGGGAGCGATCAACAAGATTACATCAATTCCCATCTCACTAGCTGCTTGGAGCAATCCTGCTGCTTCCTCTAAGGGCAAATCAGGTATTACCAATCCTGCAACCCCAGCAGCAGCAATTTGCTGAAGAAATTTTTCAATCCCCCGGTGCAAAATTGGGTTGTAGTAGGTAAATAAAATAATCGGCGATCGCAATTTGGGAGTAATCCCTTGCAACATTTCCAGCACCTGCTCTAATTTCGTACCTCTTTGCAAGGCGCGGGTAGCAGCAGCTTGAATTACTGGGCCATCAGCCAGAGGATCGGAGTAGGGTATGCCCAGTTCTATAATGTCGGCTCCACTACGATCTAGAACCTGTAAGGCTTTTGCTGTTGTTTCTAAATCTGGATCGCCAGCAGTAATAAAGGGAATTAGAGCGCACTCACCATTGTGCCCAAGGGTTTCAAAGCAATCAGAAATCGCAGTCATTAGTCATTAGTCATTAGTCATTGGTCATTGGTCATTAGTCGTTGGTCATTTGTAACAAACACAGGACAAACGACAACTGACCAATGATAACTTTACACCTGAGATTGCTCTTCTTGTTCTATTTGGGCTTGAATTCGTGCTAGTTCTTCGGGAGTAAGCTCATCTAACCGCTTTTGCAGAAAGTCTTGCTCATACTGTTCCCGCTGTTGGTGGTAGGTCATTTTTTGTCCCACCGCGCGGAAAAAGTAGGTGGCTAACCAGCCAACTAACCCACTGATTAGTAAGACTTGGCTCCATATACCAGCTTGCTGATTATCCAAACCAACTAGCTGCAATCCTACATATGCCAAGCCGCCAGCAATAAAAACGCCTAAGCCAATTCCAATAGCGTCAATCCGTCGCATGAGAGTTATGACCTACCAATCTAGTTAAACTTCAATTTGCCGCCGTTGCGGTCGAAAATTTAGAAACGGCGATAGAACCAATAAACCCGGAAAGAAGAAGAACACCAAAAAGTACATAAAGGTACGCTCGATGGAGGTAGCTACATACCAACGCTGCTTCAGGTACAGTAAGACAGCAATCGGGATTACCAGAAGGTAAGCTCCAGCCAAAATCAGATACAGCAGGGCGACAATCATAAACTTTCAAGTCTTAAGCATCTGTTTTCCATCATAGGCTGAAGAGCCAGACTCAGGAAAGTATAGGCATGACGCTTTTAACATAACTTTCTCGTCTATATCCAGATTGACTGATAAAAGGTGATATTATGCTATAATCATGAACTCACTAGCAAACTAGTGCTCTAGTCACACAAGATCGAAAACTCATTCAGATTGATCACGAGGAAACAAGGAAAACTTGCAACTCTGGAAAACAATTCCACAATCTGGAAAAAATATTTTCAATCTAGTTGGACAAAAGACACAATTGATGGTGGAATAGATGAGGAGGTATTTGCTGCCTCCAAAAAATAACTAGTTATACTAGTTGCAAAAAACCTACGGGGGTGTGGCGGAATGGTAGACGCTACGGACTTAGATAACTGAGCCTTGAAGGAGAAATCCCTCAAGTGGAAGCTCTCAAACTCAGGGAAACCTAAATCTGGCGACAGACATGGCAATCCTGAGCCAAGCCCAAAAATTTTAGATTTGTGATTTTAGATTTGTGATTAGTCTTCAATCCAAAATCCAAAATTGAGGGAAGGTGCAGAGACCCGACGGGAGCTACCCTAACGTTAAGACGAGGGTAAAGGGAGAGTCCAATTCTCAAAACCTGGTTTTGCTAAAGCCATCAGGTAGCAGTGAAAACTGCGGGAGAATGAAAATCCGTTGACCGTAATAGGTCGTGTGGGTTCAAGTCCCTCCACCCCCATTAAAAATTGAAAATGCCAAAAGGCTCCTATATAACGTATGGGCGGGTTGTATTTAATGGTAAATCAACTCGCCCATATAGTTTTGTATTGGCTCTGATTGTTAAAACTATAGCGGTTCCAATTTAGATGCGGTACAACATTATATCGCAAGGTGTAGGGGCACGGTATGCCCATTAGGTGTCAACTTAACGTGAAAGCCAGTCTAAAAGCAGCTTTTAGATATTGTCTCGTTCCCAGCCGGAGACTGGGAATGCCGTCCTTGGGGCTGCCGCCTCCCTTGCTGGCGGCAGAGCCGCTTTTAAGTTGCATTTCCAGCCCAGAGGCTGGAAACGAGATTTGAACGAGATTTGAAAAGGCTTTTAGCTTAAGTTGACATGTGTGGGTATGCCGTGCGCCTACGGCTGTACCTCACGTAAACGAGAACCGCTATAAGTAATTTCACTGCGCTTTTTGATAAAGTATTAAACAACTTGTGATTAATACTTTATTTATAGTCTTAGTTAATCAAATTTGTGTAAAAAGATTACTGAATCTCTGAAGAATAGATTGATACTACTGTTCACCAAGGTTAAGCTGGTAATAATATGAACAGGAAGCCTTTTTATCCTGATAACTAGAATGAACGCTAATAGTTTATCAATTAGTCAGGAAGATCCCGATTGTGTTACGTCTAACTCTAGACAATTAAATGTGCAAATTGCACAAGATGAGGTTTACAGCTTCTTCGTGGAAATTGCCAAAAAATTGCCACCAGAGGATGTTTTACGGGAATTCAAAGGTTTATTTATAGACGGTCTTGATTCACAAGATTCTTATTCCATACCTGGAATATACAGCATTTTTTTAGATGATAACGAACAGGAATTCTGTAATACTCTTAAACGGTGTATCTACATAATAATTAATACTTGGAAAACCAATCGAAAAGACAAATATATCCAAGAGTTAGTTAATTTATTTACTAGTGAAAACCTGAAAGTAAAAACCAATAATTTTCCAGCGATAAATATTTGTAAAAGCTGGCTAGAGAATTTCATAAACAGCAAAGACTACCAACAACTAAAATTATTTGCTGCTAAATATGAGGAATCATTTAAAGGTCATTGGGCTAATCGCTACACTTCTTATCTATTAGTTGATCAATCTGTTGACCAGAATAATTCAAAAGAGCAACAAGAGGCTGCCAGAAAGCTCTCTCAACAGATAAAAGACAAATTTAAGTTTGAACTGGCAATGTATATTGCTCGTTCTCAATCTGCTATCTCAAGTACAACACGCTACACAAATCCCAGTATTTTGGGAGATCATGCTCTGCGTTTAATAAAAGCAATTGTATTGAAAAGAGGGATGTTTAGCCATGAGAACATTGCCCATATATTTATCAAGCAAACTCAAAATCAAACTCTTGAAGAATTTAAAATAAATATCGAAAAATATCTATTTTTTTCTGTAGAAAAACAAGAATCAGTAGAGAGTTGGAGACAGAAGTTTGCCGATACATTATCCTTATGGAAAACAGATTACAATCAAGAAATTGTTACTAAAGAATTGTTCTTGAGAACTTGTAATCGAGTAATTGATTGCTTGACAATAGAAAATGGAAAAGAACCTTCGTCATTATTTATCTTATTACTTAATCAAGGTCATTCTCTAACATTAGTAATTATATTGCTAAAAATTATTTTTATCTCGAAAAACTCTCGGAAGCATTTAGAGATTAAGATTGCTCATCTGATTCGTTTTTACGAAAAGTATCCAGAAGAGGAATGCAAGGGGATAATAAATTTTATCGAAATTTTTAATATTACATTTGCAATTTATGCAGAAAACGTAGAATATAACTTGATTAAGATGGAAGAAGAACAAAACAGTAATCCGCAGTTGAATCTTGATGGTTATCGTGTTTTTTCACAGATGAAGGTAGATAGACACAAATTAGTGTCGCCTGATTCATGATTTAGCAAGACGTTCATCTAACCAAGCGAAAGCAGCACCCGCAGTTTCAGCTACAATACTAATGAGGCGATATAGAGCGATCGCACTAAATACTAGGGCAGATGGAAAGTGGTGTCGCAAAAGTTCATATGCAGTCGCTTCAAACACACCTAACCCACCAGGCGCACCCGGAATAACAAATCCCAACAACCAAGCGCAGCTAAAAGCCCCTAATAACAAAGGAATTTGATTCACATTCAACGAACCCAGGGCGAACATAGTTAATATAAACCCAGTTCCACGCAATCCCATAAAGCCCAATTCTCCTAACAAAGGTCGTACAGGGTAGCTTTTAAGACTGAAAGGAACGGTTGGTTGAGTGTTGGTAACAGACTTTTTTGCTTTCAATTTGTACAAAAAGCGAATAACTGGGTTTAAAAACCAGGGATGAATCGCACAAAGAATTACAGCTAAAATCAGCAATTGTAATATTTGCTGAACAAGGGTAGTGTTAGCTGCCGCAAATTGGCTACTGCATAGGACAATGATGATTAAAGCAGCCGCTAGCATGAGTAGCGGTTCTAGCAAAACGCTTAAGGTGGCTGCACCAGCAGAAACATTGGCATTTTTGGCGGCTACAATTCGCCCGTAGTGATGCCAGATATTACCTGGTAAATACTTTGCTATGTTTGTTTTTAGGTAAACCTGGATGAATTGGGAAGATGATATAGGTTGATTTAACTCTTGCAGAATCCAAGTCCAAATCCAGCCTGCCCAAGTATGTGCTAGTAAAGTGATGCCTGTAGCGATCGCTATAATTGCCCATCCTACCCCATCAATGCGGATAGCAGTCACTTCAATCCAATTATCCTTCAGAGCTTTCGCTAAAAAAAACAGCGTTCCGCCCAAAATTATCCAGCGTAAAAATTGCTTCATGAATTTAGTAATTTAACGGTTAGAGCAACAAGGGCTGAATGCCTCAAATATTACAGTACATCAGCTACCTATCCAAAGCTTTGCAAGTATCAAACAGGTTGATGTAGTGCTTTTTCCGAAAAGCATATTATTTTATTTTATATCTCTCTAGAGTTAGATAAAAATATTATTTATGTACTAATTAAAATGTAGCCTGCGCTAGAGGTACAGGTCATTTTATTATTCATATCCTTAATAGAGGTTATCGAAACTGAGCGAACCAAAACAAGCACAATAACTTGCTGACCAATTCAATGATTCAGCAAAAGCTTAACTTATTAATATTTTGGATTTTGGTAAGGAGGACTACGTGAACGCTGTGAGAGTATTCTTGAAAAAAATAAGATTGCGCCAGATATTAACTATCTTTTTAGCTGGACTCTTGTTGATAGGTAGCACTGCTTGTAGTGGGGCAAATGCTCAAGGTGCAAATCCACAAAATCCTGCTGTACAAGCTGGCGGAGCAAACAATCCTTATAAGAATGGTGGAGACAAGTATACCAACTATAGAATGTCTACCGATCCGAAAATAGCAAACCCAAAAGCCAATCAGGGACGCGACCAAGCTAGCTTACAACCAAGTTCGGAATTGTTGATTGCTACAGCAGATAGAGAATCCAAGATACTCTATCCTGGTGCTGAGACACCAGCAGGTCGAATCAACAAAGAAGCAGAGTTGCCATTCATCACAGATAAAGACTTCCGTCAGCCTGAACCCGGTGGTTTGATTCAGAATGAACCAAATGTTGGAGATCGGGTTCAAGATCGGATTGAAACTGTAAAAGAGGCTGTTGAAGAAGCTTCTGGCTTTTTGAAAGATAAGGCAGATGAAGCTAGTGCTAGACCTGAATTACAAAGAAATCCAGCAGTAGGCAGATAAAATCCTTATTTTGTCTGAATACTTGGAATACAAAATTAATTCCAAATGCCATCTTGGTTGAAGTTTAACTTAGTCACAAAAATGCAAGGAGTAGAAGCATGAAAAAAGTAAGTACTTGGCTGAAAAATATTCGTCCCTTGAAAGTTTTAACTGTTTTTTTAGCAGGAATATTTTTATTCCTGACACAAGCTTGTGGTGCTCCGGGAGTAGCAACACAGCCACCACAGCCTCAGGATCAATCACCTTATTCCAAACGATATGATCCTACAAAAGATTATCCTCTCTCTTCTCCCGCTGGTGGAATGAATAACTTTAGTGATGTAGAACCCAGAGGAAGATTAGATGAAAAGGCAGCTAATGACAGAGCTGATGCGCTGGCAAAAAATGCTCAAAGAAATATTGAGCAGAAGGGAATTGACAGCCCAGAGCAATATGGCCGAAATTACAAACAAGGTACACCCTTTGGTGAAAGAGTGAAAAACCTGGGTGAAGATGTTGGCAGTTCCGCTGATGAATTGCGAGAAGGCGTAGTTAAGGGTACTCAGCGCGGAATTGAAAATATTAAGGGTAATACCCAAAATGCTGCCGAAGACTTGACAAAAAATGTTCAGCGTGGGGCTGAAGATGCTGGTAAAAATGTTCAGCGCACAGCTGAGGACGCAGGCAAGGCAGTAAAGAGAACAGTTAGAGACGTTGATTGAAATTAGTCATTCAATCTTTTGCAAAACCTGAAAGCGCCCACAGACTCAAGTCTGGGGCCTACCTAAAAAAAGCCTGCCTACGCAGGCTTTTATAAGTTTTAGGTGGGGTTCAATTCTTCAGTTAAATAATTACGAATTTTAAAGACGCTATTTCTGTTTGTGGTTTGTCTGCTCTAAGAATAAAACAGATTGGTAACGTTCCCCTGCAACTCTGTAATCTCTACCTTCGTATTTTCCTACTGCGGCGTTGTCTCCTGCGTTGGTGTCGGTGTAGGAGTAGCGGTTTCTATAGGAGTTGGTGTAGGAGTTGGTGTCGGTGTGGGCGTTGAGATGGGAGTTGGGGTAGGTGTTTCTGTGGGCGTGGGTGTTTCCGTGGGCGTTGGTGTTGGTGTTGGCGATGGGGCAGGAGTGGGATTTTCTGCTGTAATGCTGAGTTGATAATCTACTGCTTTTGATGCTGTAGAAACCACGACAAACTCGTAAAATCCGTTTTCTGGTAATTTCGTTGACAAGCTACGCTGGGTAGAATCTTCTAAAAATCGAATTTTGCCAGAGGGTGAATAGACTGATAACAAAACTTGGGAATTTGCTTGTAGCTTCAAGTCTAGAGATTGCTCTTTGGCAAGTCCAGCAATGAATACTTTACCACCACCAGGTTGGAGAGTACCGCTGACTGTTTTACCAGTAGCCCCCGGATCAAAGACAATTTTCTGGAAAGCGCTACCGGCGAGGATAGCACTGAGTTTATCGCTAACAAATCCGTACCAAACTTGTCCAATGGGCTGCTCTTGGAAATTTTTACCCCGCTGCTCAGGGAATACACGTAAGAAAGCCGCATCTCCTAAATCATACAAAGAACGACTACCAACGTTAATTTTATTGACTTCCACTTTCCAGCGATCGCGTTCAGCAGTTGTGTAAGTTCCCAACTGTCGGCGTGTATTGGAACTCAGTGGTGCTAGTTTTTCTAGCAATTCTGAGGCTGTTTTATCCCATTCTGCCCGCAAACCCTCATCTTCAGGGCCATTACTGAGAGTGCGTCCCCGTAAACTAGGATTTCTGTCCCAAAAAACTTGATTCACCAAGTTCACATAGAAGTTAGAGTCAATAGCCAACTGTTGACGGCGATCGCTTAATCTTTCTTTACGCTGCCGTTCGGCTGGTGAATATTGCGCTAAAGGATCGGTTGGCTGGTCACTGGTTGGAATTGGGCTAGCTGTAGGATTAGGTTCGACTTCCCCAATATCGCGGTTGCTATTGACTCCCCACCAAATTAATCCGATTGTGCTAAATAGTACAGCCGCTACTAGGAAGGTTTTTGTTGGTGTCCACCAGCTTGTAGGCTGAAGGGATGGGGAATATGAGGGAGATGAGGGGGATGGTGGAGGTGGAGAGACGGCAACGGTAGCGGATGTGGGTTGTGGTTGTGGCGGGGCGGGATATTGAGTTGGGGGAAAGTTAGCTGGGGGCTGGTTAAGG
The DNA here is from genome assembly GCF_047228265.1 of Nostoc sp. UIC 10607. Classification (NCBI taxonomy): domain Bacteria; kingdom Bacillati; phylum Cyanobacteriota; class Cyanophyceae; order Nostocales; family Nostocaceae; genus Nostoc; species Nostoc sp. UIC 10607. Next base: position 145,824 of record NZ_JBIQNW010000002.1, read on the forward strand.
GCTTGGAGTACTTGATGGGCTGATTGATAGCGATCGCTAGGTCTAGCAGATAGCATTTTATCTAATACCTGTGCCAAAGTTTGACTCAGGCTAACTTCCCGTTGCCACTGCCAGGTAAGATTGTACGTATCAATTAATTCTTGGGGTTGTTTTCCTGTCAGTAAAACCAACATTGTTGCGGCCATTGCATACAAGTCGCTGTGGGGAGATACTAACCCAGTTTGCATCTGTTCTGGGGGCGCAAATCCTATCTTACCCAATAGGGTTGGTGATGGGGATGATGCAACTATGCCGGGTTGGTAATATTGGGAAGCAACGGTTGCTACTACTTGTTTGACACCACCAAAATCAATCAACACTGGCAGTTTGTCAACAGTGCGAAGCATTAAGTTATCGGGAGAAATATCTCGATGAATAACACCTAGTGAATGGATATACTCCAACACTGGCAAAATTTGCTGCAACAATTGGCGTACTTCTGCCTCTGTAAAGCGCAAACCTTGCTTTATCCGAGCATCTAACAACGAGTTGTAAGTTTCCCCTTCTACATAATCTTGTACCAAAAACAGATATTCTTTGCCCCCTAAGTTCATGCGAAGCAGTTCCCGGAAGCGGGGAATTTGGGGATGTTGCAGTTTATAAAGAACACTTGCTTCTCTCTCAAACAGTTCTTCAGCTTTTTGAACAACGTAAGCGGTTTGAACTTGGGGGGAAAATTCCTTTAAAACACAAAGTTCGCGGAAACGGTTGACATCTTCAGCTAAATAAGTGCGTCCAAAGCCACCCTGACCAATTTGACGTACAATCACATAGCGATCGCCTAAAGTTAGTCCCGGTTGGATACTATAACTTATGGGTGTATCCAACAATTTTTCACCGCACTGGAGACAAAAGCGACTACCGGGGGAATTTTCATGTCCTTTAGAACAATATATTTTAGTCATTAGTTATTAGTCATTAGTTATTAGTTATTCTTCCCCAGTGCCCAGTCCCGTTACTTGCCAGATTGTACTTTACTGACTTGATCAGCTGCGATCGCATACCAAATTTGACCAAAAGTCTGTTGGTTCAGTTTCCCACGCTGCTGATCAGGAAACAACCGATCAAATTTTTCATTTGTGTCTTTGGTCAGCTGATCAATTGTATAGTTTCCAAACTGCCCTGATCGCGCAAGTCGTCTCCATGTATCGTAATCTTTTTGACTATAGTTCCCCAATCTGCGACGAACTGCTGTACTGAGGTTGGCCTGTTCTAGTTTATCCAACAAATCATCAGCGATACCAGACCATTCATCTCGTAAACCCGCGTCTTCAGGTTTAGATGTGAGGCTACGTCCCTTTAATTCCGGTTTTTTTGTATAAAATAAATTATCTACAAAGGGTATAAAAAATCCTTCAGTAATTTCTAGCTCTTGACGACGACTGATAATTTCCTGGAGGTTGCTATTTTTTCCTTTGTCGCTGACTGGTTTACCGATCGGATTTGGAAACTGGGGAATTTGCGGTAATGAAACTGAAGGTATAGTAATTGAAGTTACGCTCCGAATCACCGCATTTACTACCGCCCAAGCACCTGCGCCGGTTAAGACAACTAAAGCTGTCCCCCCTAAACTCATCACAAAAGGACGAATCCAAATAGGTAAAGATATTGGTTTAGCAATCGCTTGCGTTTTGTTCTGGAATCTACTCACAATAGCGCTGGCGCGTTGTCTTCCTGGAGCAACGACCATAGTTTTTATCTTGGTGGTAATATAATTACCTGCGGATTTACTAGCAGTTGACGATGGTAAATCTTTGAGGATTTGCTCGGCTCGTTGGTAGCGATCGCTCGGTTTATAAGCCAGCATCTTTTTTAACACCGCTTCCAGTTGCGGACTCACTCGGATTTCCTTTCCCCAACCCCAAATTCCCTGATAGCTGTCGTATAATTTTTGCGGTTCTTGTCCTGTGAGTAACACCAGTGATGTCACCGCTAAAGAATATAAATCACTACTAAAAAATGCTTTACCCTGCCGTAGTTGTTCCTCTGGAGCGTAGCCTTTTTTACCTAGCAAAGTGTTATTTTCAGCCAGCTTAGTCCGCCAAAAACCTTGAGAAGCCGGCAATTGCTTGACACCACCAAAATCAATCAGCACTGGCAGATTATCAGAACGTCGCCAAATTAAATTGTCGGGAGAAATATCACGGTGAACTACATCTCGTGAGTGGATGTAGGATAACACAGGTAAAATTTGTTGCAGTAAAGTGATTATTTCCTCTTCACTGAAGGTTTTTCCTTGATTTTCACGCTGTTCTAATAATTGGTAGTAATTGTCACCATCCACATAATCTTGCACCAGAAAGAAAAAATCTTTAGTGCCTATTTTCACTTGTAGCGAGGCGTGAAAACGCGGAATTTGTGGATGCTGGAGTTTTTTGAGAACATTGGCTTCTCGCTCAAATAACTCTTTAGCTTTTTGTAAATCTTGATGTTCTTGAACTTGGGGTGCAAATTCCTTCAGCACACAGGTTCGATGGGATTGACTTATATCCTCAGCCAAATAGGTGCGTCCAAAGCCGCCCTGCCCTAGATGACGGATAATTTGATAGCGATTATCCACAACCTGTCCCACACCAAGAGGTAATGGCTCACCACAATGGGTACAAAAGCGGTTACTACCATTATTTGTGTGTTGTTTACTGCAATAGAGCTGCATGGTGCTGAAGGATAAATTAAGGTTTTATTGAGTAACTACAACGCGCATACCCTCATTTTCGGATATCCTACGAATTACGTTAGCGCAGCGGTAGCGAGTCCGCTTACTCTGTAAGAGTTGCAAGCTACGCTTCTAGCGTCTCGTAGAGAGCGTCATTACGAATTACGAATTACGAATTACAAATTATTTTAACGGTGTTGGTTCTACTTCAGGATAAACAACAAGCGTCATGAACCGCAAATCAAGACAGCAGCAAGTAATTAAAGCATTTGAAGATTTTTTGTCTACCCCCCTAGAAACGCTACTGCAACGGCATCTCAACACTCAAACTTCGGCAGCGTTGAGTTTATTTCACGATGTGGCGGCTAATGTGCCAGCTTACAAGGCTTTTTTAGCAGAAAGGGAAATTAATCCCGCGACTATTCAAACCTTGGAGGAGTTTCAGAAACTCCCAGCGATCGCTAAACAAAATTATATACTGCGTTATCCCTTAGCTGACTTGTGCCACAACGGACAATTAGAAGCGTGCGACATGATAGCTGCTTCTTCCGGTTCCAGTGGAAAACCGACATTTTGGCCTCGTTTTTTCACAGATGAACTCCAAATTGCCACACGCTTTGAACAGATTTTTCATGATAGTTTCTATGCAGATACCAGACGTACCCTAGCTGTGATTTGTTTCACTTTGGGCACTTGGGTAGGTGGGATGTTTACTACTAATTGCTGTCGTTATCTTGCTAGCAAAGGTTATCCCATCACTGTAATTACTCCTGGTAACAATAAAGAAGAAATCTTGCGAGTTGTCCAAGAATTAGGTTCAGCATTTGAACAAGTGGTGTTATTGGGATACCCGCCATTTTTAAAAGATGTCATTGATACTGGTATCGCCCGTGGTGTGGAGTGGCAGCAATATCAGATTAAGTTAGTTATGGCGGGAGAAGTATTTAGTGAAGAATGGCGGAGTTTAGTTGGCGAAAGAGTTGGTTCACAAAATCCTTGTTATGATTTTGCATCACTTTACGGCACTGCGGATGCGGGAGTTTTAGGTAATGAAACACCGTTAAGTATCTGCATTCGCCGTTTTTTGGCAGAAAATCCCGATGCCGCTAGAGCTTTATTTGGGGAATCGCGTTTACCCACGCTAGTACAATACGATCCTTGCAATCGCTTTTTTGAAGTTCAAGATGGCGGATTGCTATTTTCGGGAGATAACGGCATTCCCTTAGTGCGTTATGACATTTTAGATACTGGCGGGATAATTAGTTATGATGCCATGCTGCAATTTTTAGCAGAATGGGGATTTAACCCGCTCGAAAATCTCCGTTCTGACACTCAAGAATCATCTAGAGGTATTCATCAGCTACCTTTCGTTTATGTCTTCGGTCGTTCTAACTTTACAGTTTCCTACTTTGGCGCAAATATCTATCCCGAAAATGTAACGGTGGGATTAGAGCAACCAGGAATTCAAGAATGGGTGACGGGTAAATTCGTGTTGCAGGTGAAGGAAGATGCTGACAAGAATCGATTTTTATCTGTGGTTGTGGAGTTAGGAGCAGGGGTAGAGGGTAGTGAAGATCGAAGACTTGCGATCGCATCTTCTATTCTTTCACAACTGCTACGTCTAAATAGCGAGTTTGCTAATTATGTTCCGGTAGAGTATCAAACACCACAGGTTACATTAGCGTCTATGGGGGATGCAGAATATTTTCCCATTGGGGTGAAGCATCGTTATACGCGTAAATAGTACTAGGCGCGATGAATCAAATACAGAAAGACGCGATGAATTAGCAAGAAGACGCGATGAATCGCGTCTCTACAAAGGGGGATGGGGTGGTTGTTCGCGATGGGCTATGCCCCGCCGTAGGCATCGTTTTCCCAATTGATTGGGTTATTGATAATATATTGTCTAATTTGATCGAGGGCAAATTCATCACGAATTATGTTGTCATGAAACCTTTCTTGCCATCCAAAACTTTCATATATTTGATTAATTTCAAATGTACATCGTCCTTTGTACCACCTAATAATTTTAGAAAGGGAATTTTTAGACAACATAGGATTAAATAACCCAGTAACCCCACCCCGTTGAATATCCCCCCTTGTAGAGACGCGATTCATCGCGTCTTCTTCCTGTGTTTGTGGATTCATCGCGTCTTCTTCCTGTGTTCGTGGATTCATCACGTCTTCTTCTCGTATTTGATTAATAACCAAAATCCCATGAATATGATTAGGCATGACGCAAAATGAATACATCTGGCAATTAGAAAAATGATTAGGAATCTCACACCACAATTTATGAGCAATTTCTCCAATTGGCGATCGCTGCATTTCACCCTGCACAACCTCACCAAAAAAGCATTTTTTATCGTCGGTGCAAATAGTAACGAAATATCCGGCATTGCTGGCATAACTCCATGCTGGCAAACGGGTTGAGTCAACTCGATATTTACCTTTGTATTTAGGTTTGTTGTTTTCTGGTTGAGGATCGGAATGATTCATGATTACATCTTTGATTGATACAAAAATTTATGCAATTATTGCTTTGCATTGATGTAATTGCCAATCCAAAAAACTCGGAATTATTGGCGCTATGTAAATGACGGGAAGGAAGAAGACGCGATAAATCGCGTCTCTACAAGGGGCGATCGCAAAAACGATGCCTGCGGCGGGCTACGCCTACGCATTCCCATTCTGTTCACAATATCTGTTTTATTAGGTGCGATCGCATTCCCTAGATTGCGGAAAGATTGGACGCGATAGATTTACGAGACGCTTACGAGATGCGATGAATCGCGTCTTTACAAGGGATTGCTGCTTCTACATTTCGCTTATGTTTTGGCTGGAGGAAGTATTTTTCTTTCCTACTCTCCATCTTTCACTTTCTCTTGTTGATGCCAAGCTTGATAAAAAGCCTTATAGGGCATACTTTGGGCGCACTCCCAGATAACTTTGTAGCAATTATCAAATTGCTCAAAGTCATTTTTGTAAGTTTCAGGTGATAAATAATCCTTCAACATAGTGACAACACTCAGCATCTGTTCCCTTAACATAATTTTCTCTAAGCTAGATGCCGCTTGCCATCGGGTAGAATCATCCAGTTGTGGTTTGCGGATTAACTCTACCAAAGCATCAATTGCTTTTTGGTTGCCAGAGCCAATTTGCCTTAAGGTAGATACCGCTAGCCTTCGGATAGAATCATCCAGCTGTGGTTTGCCAATTAACTCAACTAAAGCATCAATCGCTTTTTGATTGCCAGGGTCAATTTGCCCTAAGCTTTCTGCCGTTTGCCATTGGGTAAAATCATCCGGTTGTGGTTTGCCAATTAACTTAACTAAAGCATCAATTGCTTTTTGATTGCCAGGGTCAATTTGCCCTAAGCTTTCTGCCGCTTGCCATCGGATAGAATCATTCAGTTGTGGTTTGCCGATTAATTCCACCAAAGCATCAATCGCTTTTTGGTTGCCAGAGCCAATTTGCCCTAAGCTAGATGCCGCTTGCCATCGGGTATAATCATCCAGTTGTGGTTTACCGATTAACTCCACCAAAGCATCAATTGCTTTCTGGTTGCCAGAGCCAATTTGCCCTAAGCTAGATGCCGCTTGCCATCGGGTATCATCATCCAGTTGTGGTTTTACAATTGACTCCACCAAAGCATCAATCGCTTTTTGGTTGGCTGGGTCAATTTGCCCTAAGCTTTCTGCCGCTTGCCTTCGGATAGAATCATCCAGTTGTGGTTTTCTGATTAACTCCACCAAAGCATCAATCGCTTTTTGGTTGCCAGAGTCAATTTGCCCTAAGCTTTCTGCCGCTTGCCTTCGGATAGAATCATCCAGTTGTGGTTTGCTGATTAACTCCACCAAAGCATCAATCGCTTTTTGGTTGCCAGAGCCAATTTCTCTTAAGCTAGATGCCGCTAGGGTTCGGTTAAAATTATCCAGTTGTGGTTTGCCGATTAACTCCACTAAAGCATCAATCGCTTTTTGGTTGCCAGAGCTAATTTGCTTTAAGCTTTCTGCCACTTTTATTTGGCTAAAATAATTCAGTTGTGATTTGCCAATTAACTCCACCAAAGCATCAATCGCTTTTTGGTTGCCAGAGCCAATTTCCACTAAGCTTTTTGCCGATTGCCATCGGGTAGAATCATCCAATTGTGGTTTGCCGATTAACTCGATTAAGGCAGCGATCGCTTTTTGGTTCCCAGGGTCAATCTGCTCTAAGCTTTCTGCTGCTTGCAATCGGGTATCATCATCCAGTTGTGGTTTACCGATTAACTCCACCAAGGCAGCGATCGCTTTTTGATTACCAGAGCCAATTTGCCCTAAGCTTGATGCCGCTCGCCTTCGGGTAGAATCATCCAGTTGTGGATTGCCGATTAACTCCACCAAAGCATCAATCGCTTTTTGGTTGCCAGAGCCAATTTGCCCTAAGCTAAATGCTGCTTGCCATCGGGTAGAATCATCCAGTTGTGGTTTGTTGATTAACTCTACCAAGGCAGCTATCGCTTTTATGCGATTTGTCTGAGGTATTGCTGTGTTTGCTCCCTGTGTGATTGGTATGAGAAATTCTACCCGCTCATTTTGTTCGACTTTAAACTCACCACAGTCCCATTGAACGATTTCCGCCACAATAGCATCTGCGTTGACAGAATTTTTCCACTCATCAACTCCCGCAGCAGCGAGAAAATAAGCGCGAAACTCATAAAATCCCCTTCTGACTCTATCAATAGCTCTGCATTCTCCGCACCCATCATCAAATTCCACCAACGTCTGAATAAACTCTTCCTTCTCCTCTCTCCCCACATCCTCACGTCCCAACCACAGCACAATCACCTCTTTCCACTGCGGTGCAAAAATACGATAAACGCCTAGCGCGGGGTTGTCGGGAACATGATTCAGAAACTCGTGCCAATCATCAACTGCCAACGCTGCAAAATATTCCTCAAATGTGGTGTGGTAAAAAGCGTAAACTTTCTCTTTTGGTGATTCCGCAGCCAGTCCAACTTCATTTAGCCATCCCAACTTTAACGCTAACGAAAATAAAGAATTTTGCTGTTTTGCATCACCTAATTCCTCACGCACCAACTTATGTCGTAGCCGAAACCGTGACGCTTCTTGATCAATTGCCCGTTTTGCCAAACGTCCCAACGCTGCGTTTAATTCCTCTTGCTGCTGTTCGGTGGTAGGGAAGCGGTTTTCTTTCCACTTGTAAACCTCTTCCACAAACTGCTGATAAAGTCCGGCTTTAGTTTCCGGTAAACCTTTATCTGAACCTTGCCAAGTGCTACACAACAGCGCTAACCGCAAAGGATTTTTAACTAAATCTTGGATGCGCTGACGTTCAGCTTTATCTAATTCCTTCCGTAATCTTTCCCCTTTGTCTGCATCCTTGTTGTGAAACCAACGCCCAATAAACTCTTGCACTTGTTTCGGATATTCAAAATTGAGTAACCGATACGTCTCAAAATTTTCTAAAGCGTTGGCGTTTGCTTCCCAAACATTCACACGACAAGTCAGCACAACCCGCGCATTTTTCACCCATCCCGTCAACTGCTGAGAAATCTCAGTTAATGGTTGGGGTGAAGACATTTCATCTGCTGCATCCAACAACAACCACACATGATTATTATTGAATAAATCTGCTAAAGCGTTTTCCTGTTCTTCTTTTACACGCACCACTTCTAAAGCATTCTTCAGCCAAGCTTGCAACAGATAATTTTCTACACTCTTTCCTTGCAAGTCTGCCAAATCACCCGTGCTTTTATCTGATCACCGTAAGTCTTTTTTGGCATGACAGTCGAAGACAAATCCCAAAAAGTTTGGGGCTACCCCTAATTGAATTTACCACCCCAAACCCATGTATTCCTGATTCTAACGAGATTTTATCCGCCTTGATTGCGTTCACTACCCCAAAGAGATGCTGTATTCAACAACTCATTCAGGTGGTAGGAAATGAAAAACAAGCCTCAAAACGCAAGTCAAAAAGCGATGTCTACGACGGGCTACGCCTACGCTTTCTTGCTAATTCTGCAAACAATGCTAATTGGCGTAAATGCCGAAAACCGCATTCAGCAAGGAGACTCACCAATTGAGGTTTTAATCTGGATGATTAACCAGTGTATTCCAGTACTGAAACAAGCTAGCAGTTTGCAAAATAAAAAACCCAAGAAGAGCTTGTTACCCAAACATCGCCGTTCTGAGGATCAATAGTATCATCAGCCTCTTTTTGCTTGCAAAGAGGGGCTGTGGCTATATTGGTTGTTACAGGAATCCGGTTTAATTGCATGAAATAATGATTGCAATACATCCTTGGTTTAAGACGCGATGAATCGCGTCTCTACAATATGGTCTATTTGTGACACGTTTCTCGATTGCGTGCAATTTGATTTGCATCGGGTTTTTTGATCAAAATTAGACGCGATGAATCGCGTCTCTACAATATGGTCTATTTGTGACACGTTTCTCGATTGCGTGCAATTCGGTTCGCATCGGTTTTTTTGATCAAAATTAATGCTTTGTAGAGACGGCGATTTATCGCGTCTCTCTTGTTCGTCCACAACACGAGCTTATTCGTTCAGAACACGAGCTTATTCGTTCAGAACACGAGCTTATTCGTTCAGAATACGAGCCTATTCGTTCAGAACACGAGCCTATTCGTTCAAAACACAAGCTTATTCGTTCAGAACACGAGCTTATTCGTTCAGAACACGAGCTTATTCGTTCAGAACAAGAGCCTATTGTCGTGTAATTACTGAACCAGCAATCCAATCTTATTACAAAAAACACCTTATTTTGCAAGTTTTACTGAACCACTATACTGTCCCATTGAGACACTCTAGAAAGATAAAGTTTAGTAAAAAGTCTGCATTGATGCCACGCCAAAAAAGAAGCTCTACCGTGCTAGAAAAAACCGAACAGAGAGTAATCGGATTTAAATCGATTAATTCCAGCCTCGACTTTGGTGATTCGATCAGTTTAAACCATTTAACCGAGTTAACCGGGCAACTCCGCAACCAGATTGACGAGTATAATATGATGCTAACTGCCATTGACTCAGCAAAGGAACAAATAGAAACCCTTGAAAAGACTATCCGCGAAACCTCTGAGCGCTTAGTCAGTGGTGTGGTGTTGAAGTATGGCAAAGACAGCCGGGAATATGAAATGACAGGCGGAGTACGCAAGAGCGATCGCATTCGTAAAGCCACTATCACCCGGTTAAAATCCACCACAGACTCAAAAGCGGCTGCTACACAAACAGCTTAATGAGCAACAAGTAGGCATCATTACAGGGTGAATGATGCCCATATTTTGCGTAGGCGTAGCCTGCCGCAGGCATTGCATCCTTGAAGATGGTGATTATCATAAAAAAGAATATAGCGTCTAATCCAGTAAATATAAGTTTTTTCTGTTTCCTAAGAATGGTGGTTAAGACGGATAACATCTTGTACTTGTTCGAGCAGCTTTTTTAGACGCTGTTGCATAGGGTGTTATGCTAAAAATTTATGTATATATATATGACAGAAAGAGGCTGTAATCCTCTATTTGTCGTAATTAATAAAAAGATTATATGGAACCTTTCCGTATAATTAATAGTTAGGCATCGCCCTTGTTCTAATGAAGTGAGCTATCAAAGCAGATAAATTGCTGATTTGTTTATGCTCCAATCTTTTAAATAATTTGAAATTTCAGATTCTCCCATCTGCCTCGTATCAAATTTGAAGTCAATGCAATTGTGGAGTAATTAATTTTCAATGAGTACACTGTATGACAAGCTTGGTGGCGCAGCAGCAGTTGATATAGCTGTAGAAAAGTTTTATGAAAAGGTTCTAGCGGATAAGCGGGTTCAAAACTTTTTTGCTCATACAAATATGCAGCAACAGAAGCAGCATCAAAAAGACTTTATGATCTATGCTTTTGGTGGTGCCCAGCACTGGAATGGTCGTACTATGAGAGAAGCGCATAAAGAATTAGTGGCTGAGATGGGCTTAACCGATAGTCATTTTAATGCGATCGCAGAAGATTTAGTTGCGACACTGGTTGAGATGGAAGTTCCCCAAACCTTAATTGACGAGGTAGTGCAAATTGTAGGCTCTACTGCTCATCGGAACGACGTCTTAAATCGGTAAGCTTGTCAGAACTGAGACTGTAATGAGCAACAAATAGGCATTATTCAGGGTGAATGATGCCCATTGCTTTGCAGACAATTCAGTGTTGAATCAGCTTTAAACCACAAAAAACATCAAGATTCCTAACACTCCTAAGTTGAAGTGTCACTAGTGAGAATACTATTAAAAATAGGTATTCCATTAGTAGAAACTACCCTGGAAAAATAGTGTGAGGTTGAAGTAATGGATGAGCAGCATCGGTACTTGCCAATCGCCCTTGTTGTTGTTGGAATTGCTTTTCTCCTGATCTATCCGTTGATGAATATCTGGCCATCGGGCTGGTCATGGCAACCAGGTCAACACGAATACGAACAGATGATCGTCGGCATTTATGGGACGCTCGGTGTATTTTTACTACGGGCTTCTCGAAAACCAGAAGCGCATCTCAGTTTAATCTGGTTCACCGTCTGGTCGAGTTTTGTTCACGCACTGATCATGGCTGTACAGGCAGTGATTGACCCTGCGGAACATGGACACCTTGTTGGCGACATTCCAGCATTGATCTTGGTGGCAATTGTCCTTGGTTTCCTAGCGTCACGCGAAGTAGTGTCAGTGCATGAATGAGCGCGGCATAACAAATCATTTGAATTTTCCCCCTTTCGAATGTAAGAAGGGGCTTTATTCCTCAATCAACTCAAAATTAACTCGCTCGTAAATATCACGCAAGGTAATTTGAAATTCGATAGAATCTAATACTAAAACTGCATCTTCACCTTCATACTCTTTAAAAATCCATTGACTTTCTGCTTGCTTTGCAAATTGTTCCACAGCAAAACTATATTGGTCAATCATAATATATTCTTGAAAACCTGGAATTGAACGATAATATTTAAACTTATCTGTTTTGTCATAATTTTTAGTTGAAGTTGATAAGACTTCAACAATTAATAAAGGATTCGTAATAATTGTTGTACCTGTTCCCTCGTAAATAGGCTTACCTTTGATGACTATAATATCAGGATAAGTATAAAGGCGATAACGAGGTATTGATAATTTCACATCCCCTATGTAAATCTCATAATCTTGTCCTTGCACAGTCAGGGGAAACCTTTTATAAAAATTACCTGCAATCTTATTATGGTTAGTTGTCCCCCCTGTCATAGGTATAATTTCTCCGTCTCTGTATTCATTTTTATATTCAGCCTTCTCTTCTAATTCCAAATATTCTTCTGGGGTGTAGTAGCGCTTTTCTGTTTGTAAAACCATATTAATTAACTCATAAAATGAGGGAATGGATATGTTATCAATAGCGTAACGTACCCTAAAGATAGGGAAAATAAATATTTTTGTTATAAAAATACGGTTGCAGACAATGTAACAATAGCGATCGCAAGCCAATACTTTTAGCCATACCCACCAGTGAACGCCCCCACCAACATCTCTGCACAAACTCAAAATCGCAAAGCCGATCACATTCGGATCTGCTTAGAGGAAGATGTTCAGTCTCATCAAATCACCAATGGATTGGAACGCTATCGTTTTACCCATTCTTGCTTACCCGAACTCAACCACAACGATATTGATATCAGTACAACTTTCCTGGGAAAACACCTTGGCGCACCCTTGTTAATTTCTTCCATGACTGGCGGAACAGAACAAGCCGCAATGATTAACCAACGTTTGGCCCAAGTCGCGCAACGCTACAAAATTGCAATGGGTGTCGGTTCCCAGCGAGTAGCAGTAGAAAAACCTCAGGTAGCTGATACTTTTGCTGTCCGCAAGTATGCGCCCGATGTTCTGCTATTTGCAAACTTAGGCGCTGTGCAACTTAACTATAAGTACGGTTTAGATGAATGTCTGCGCGTAGTTGATATCCTAGAGGCTGATGCCCTGATTTTACACATTAACCCTCTACAAGAGTGCATTCAACCCAAAGGTGATACTAATTTTCGGGGTTTGATTGACAAAATATCTGAGTTGTGCAGTAAAATGCCAGTGCCAGTGATTGCGAAGGAAGTTGGTAACGGCATTTCAGCAGCGATCGCTAACAAACTCATTGACGCTGGAGTAGCAGCAATTGATGTGGCTGGTGCGGGGGGTACTTCTTGGGCAAAGGTGGAAAGTGAACGGGCAGAAAATCCCTTACAACGTCGCTTAGGGAAGACTTTTGCCGATTGGGGTTTACCGACGGCAGAGTGCATTACAACTATTAGAGCGATCGCTCCAAATGTGCCTTTAATTGCTTCAGGAGGTTTGCGTCATGGATTGGATGTCGCGGCTGCGATCGCTTTGGGAGCAGATATAGCTGGTTTAGCAATGCCTTTTTTGCAAGCAGCAGCAACATCAGAAACAGCAGTTGCTGAACTGGCTGAAGTATTAATTGCCGAAATCACCACAGTCTTATTCTGCACTGGCAACGCCACCTTGTATCAGTTACAGCACTCTGGTAGTTTACAGCGCATAGAATAAGTAAACAGGTCATTGGTCATTAGTCATTAGTCCTTTGGTTATAACCAATGCCCAATACCCAATACCCAATAACTAATAACTAATAACTAATGCGTAATTTTATCAAACAAACTTTTGCTAGTTTAGTTGGCACCTTACTAGGACTAATTATTTTCGGTGGTCTGGGAACCACTGGACTATTCTTGCTGATATTGGCTGCTAGCTCCTCTAAAGATACTGGGCCAAATGTGAAAGATAAGTCAATGCTGGTTTTTGACTTGTCGATGAAAATTACTGATAGCGAACCTAGTTCAGGTGAACTGTTTCAAAACACAATATCAGGTGTGGATGAAGAAAGAATATCACTCCGCAAAGTTGTGGAAACTTTGGAAAAAGCGCGACGCGATCCGCGAATTGTCGGGATTTACCTGGATGCAACAAGCACAAGCCAAGCTAGTAATGTCGGCTATGCCTCCCTGAAAGAAATTCGGAAAGCGCTGGAGGAGTTTCGCGCTACTGGGAAAAAGATTGTCGCCTATGGCAGTGATTGGAGTGAAAAGGAATATTACGTTAGTTCAGTGGCAGATTCCATTGTACTTAATCCTCTAGGAATGATGGAAGTCAACGGTTTGAGTTCACAACCAATGTTCTTGGCGGGAGCATTACAGAAATATGGCATTGGTGTCCAAGTTGTGCGAGTGGGGAAATTTAAAGGGGCTGTTGAACCGTTTCTCCTCACAAAGTTGAGTCCAGAAAACCGCGAACAAACTCAGAAATTGTTAGATGATCTTTGGGGAGAGTGGCGCACTACTGTGGGCGCAAGTCGGAAACTTGAACCTAACCAGTTGCAAGCGATCGCAGATAATCAGGCGCTACTGGAAGCCGCACAAGCCAAAACCAGCGGTTTAGTTGATCAAGTACAATACCCTGATGAAGTGGTAACTGACCTCAAAAAGTTGACAGATAGCGATAAAGAAGACAAAACATTCCGACAAATTAGCCTGAATAACTATGCCCAAGTTCCCGGCAAATCTTTGGGTGTAGAACGTAGCTCAAAAAATCAAATTGCCGTAGTTTATGCTGAGGGCGAGATTGTCGATGGTAAAGGTGAAGATGGGCAAGTAGGAGGCGATCGCTTTGCCAAAATCTTCAACAGACTACGACAAGATAAGGATGTGAAAGCTGTTGTACTACGGATTAATAGTCCTGGTGGTAGCGCTACCGCATCTGAAGTCATGCAGCGAGAAGTGAAATTAACTCGTGAGGCGAAACCAGTTGTAGTGTCAATGGGTGACATGGCCGCCTCTGGTGGTTATTGGATTGCTAGCGACTCAAACCGTATTTTTGCAGAACCAAATACCATTACAGGTTCAATAGGTGTGTTTGGGGTGTTGTTTAATGGCGAAAAGCTGGCGAATGATAATGGCATCACCTGGGATTCGGTTAAAACCGGAACCTATGCTGATAGTCAAACAGTTTCGCGTCCGAAGTCGCCCCAAGAGTTGGCACTTTATCAGCGCAGTGTTAACCGGATTTATAATATGTTTCTGAATAAAGTTTCTCAAGGTCGGAAACTCCCAGAACAAAAAGTAGCAGAAATTGCCCAAGGACGGGTTTGGTCGGGTGTGGCGGCCAAGGAAATTGGTTTGGTTGATGAAATTGGCGGCTTGAATACTGCGATCGCATATGCTGTCAAGGAGGCGAAACTAGGAGAAGACTGGGAAGTGCAAGAATATCCTCGCACTAGCAGTTTCGGAGAACGCTTTTTTGGGCGTGCAACTGAAGAGGCGCGGACTGCTTTAGGAATTGAGGGGACGCAACTCAAACAATCCAATCCCCTCACCACTGAATTTCAGAAATTGCAACAGGAAGTAGAGATTCTGCAAAAGATGAACGATCCACAGGGGGTTTATGCTCGCTTACCTTTCAACTTGAAGATTGAGTAGCTTTTTATGCTGCGATCGCAAGGGCATTGTCAGTGCGATCGCAAGGGTATTATCATACTGAGGAAACGTCCAAGTCCAAAGCAACCGTAAATCATTTGAACTGCGATCAACTTACTGTTCTTTGTCCGATGCTTAAGGATGCTCTGCTGGCTATAACCAGTGTGTTGGATACGTCCTTTCTTCCGCTAAATTATTGAAGATCACAGCGCATAGCACTAAAATCATCGATCCCTCAAAGGCAGGTGTTAGTAGAAATTGCCAGTCCGGTTTCGTCATCATGACGACTAATGCAACAGCACCCGAAGGTGGGTGTAGAGTTCCGGTAAGCTGCATGATTCCAATCGCAGTAGAAACAGCCATTCCCATTGCCAAGGGAGAAGAACCGAGAAAATGCAGAATTATCAGACTCACGATCGCAGCTAAAAGATTACCCCCAATGACATTCCGAGGTTGAGCCAAAGGACTGTCAGGCACACCAAAGATCAAGACACTTGTAGCACCAAAAGGAGCCATCAGCAAAGGAGAATTAGTTTTTACAGCAAGGTAAGACGTTGCAGTTATGGCTAAGAAACTACCGATCCAACTCCAAAAAACATGTCGATGATGAGGTCTGTCTATTGGACAGGTTAGCGGACAGGATCGCCATCTGCCAAAGGTTTTAAACCAATAATTTTTTAATTTCAACCGAACTTTTTTACTGTCGATCATGAATGAACCACTCGATAATCATGACTCCCTGAATTGACTAAGCAAGGCTTTGCTAAAGTTACAATACCATGACATTTGCCAAAAAAACCTCTAAAAAGTATTCAAATATACAGATTTTTTGTTTTATTAAAAATCAGGCTAAACGGGTCAATTTAAGTTGCATAAAAGTCAATACATTTCAGATAAGACCAAAACACTTGTAGAGACGGCGATTTATCGCGTCTCAAAAACCCACGATTTTGTACAAGTAGCGTTTTACTGAACCGTATTGGCATAAAAGTAGGGCTGTTCGCGTTGGCGTAGCCTCTCGTAGAGAAGCGTTCCCGTAGGGTAGGCCTTACTGCAAGCTAATCATTCGGTAAAATGACTGACGATTAGCTTAGTTGAAATTACTCTTTGTTTGATTTCTTCTTGCTCACTAACTGCACCAAGGCGGATGAGTTGGCCTCGCCAACTTCGTAATCAGACTTATCTTCGCGTCAGCCTAATAAGTTTTTAAGCAGACACGATCTTTGTGGGTTAAGTGATTATCCAGTAACTAAATCACATCAAATATCTCAGAAATACTACTGAACCATCAATACAACAAATGTAACTAACATATACATAAATATTGTCAGGATGCTGAACATGTCAGATTTACCGCTTCAGTGCAAAAATTTGAAAGAGCAAGTTGAGTCTATATTACAACTTTTACAACAAGAACCAACGCTACGTTCCCAAGATATTACACCTGTACAAACTTCCTTAAGCAAGGCGATTTCTCCCAAGTTTGAGATTGTGTTTGCGGGTGCGTTTAGTGCCGGAAAGTCAATGCTAATTAATGCATTATTGGAGAGAGAATTACTCTACAGTGCAGAGGGACACGCTACAGGTACAGAATGCAAAATCGAGTATGCAGAAATAGATAAAGAACGTGTTGTTTTGACGTTTTTAAGTGAAGCAGAAATTCGGGAACAAGCAGTTTATTTGTGTCAGCAGCTAGGATTTAAAACAGTAACTAATATTAACCAAGCTGAGGTAATTAACTTGCTACGTCAAGGTTCTGAAACTATTATTCAGCAAGAGGGTGGTGAGAGTAAATCAGAACGTGCAAAGCAGGCGAAGGCGTTAATGTTGTTGCTAGAGGGATATATAGCAAATAGCGATCGCATCAACACGGTTAATAATGCTACATATTCAATGGAACAATTTAACTTTTCCAATCTCAAAGAAGCAGCTGGATATGCCCGCCGTGGTAGTAATAGTGCAGTATTGAAGCGAATAGAATATTACTGTAATCATCCTCTGCTACAAGATGGCAATGTAATTATTGACACGCCTGGTATCGATGCACCAGTAGAGAAAGATGCACAGCTAACTTATGCCAAAATTCAACATCCTGATACTTCAGCGGTGGTATGTGTGCTAAAACCTGCTTCGGCGGGTGACATGACAAAAGAAGAAACAGAACTTTTGGAATTAATGCGGGAGAATGGGGGAGTACGCGATCGCGTTTTTTATATCTTCAATCGCATCGATGAAACTTGGTATAATACAGAACTACGGCAACGATTAGATAACTTAATTAGTGGGCAATTTAGCAATTCAAATAAGGTTTATAAAACCAGTGGATTATTAGGATTTTACGGTAGTCAAATTAAACAGACAAGCCAACGAGATAGATTTGGTTTAGATTCTGTTTTTGCAGAAAGTATTAAAGGTTTAGAAGGTAAAGAAGAAACACCACAATTTGTCTATGCGTTTAACAACTACTGCGTAAATTCAGGAAAACTATCTTCTACTAAATTCCGTGTCTCTGTTAACGGCTATGAAACTCCAAATCAAAATTATGTGCGGATTTTGGGAGATTCGGGCAATGAACTTATAGAACAGCTAATTCAAGATAGTGGGACTGAGGAATTTCGCACAGCTATTACTCGCTATTTAACACAAGAAAAGCGTCCACAATTATTTAAAAATCTTGCTGATGATTTGGAAGATGTTTGTATTAAACTGAAAAAACATTATCAGAGTGTACAACGTAATTTAGATAGTCAGCCTCAAGAGATTGAGATGATGAAGGCACAAGAAGTGCAACACCTAAATCAGCAACTCCAGCAAATTGGTAGAGAATTTAGTGAGCATATCACAGAAGAAGTTAACCATGTAATTAATAATTCTTGTGATGCTTTTGAAGCAGATTTTAGGCAATTGCAATCACGCATGATTCGCCGTCTAGATGAATTGCTAGATACTTTTTCTGTAGCTTATGCTTATCGGCGTGCAACTATCAGCCATCCTCGCAACGCTACCGCACCTTTAATTGCTATTTTAGTGGAGGCATTTTATTACTTAGCAAATCAATTAGAAGATATTTTAGTTGAATCTTCTCAGCAAGTAGTTGCAAATTATTTCCAGCGGTTAATTGAAAAGATTCGCAAGTCCGAATATTATCGCCAGTTGTATCGTTTATTAGATCATGATGGCGGCATTGAACAAGAGATCAGAACTATAGAAAAACAAGTTACTCAAGCATTGGTGAGTGCAGCTAGCGTAGAGTGCGATCGCTTCGTGCGAGAAAGTCCGAGATTTTATGATGAAGGCACTTTTTCTATATATCAATTTCGCCAAACTTTATTACAAACTTCTCAAGGTTATGACGCTGAAAGTATCGTGGAAGCAGAACCAGCAATTAGGCAATTATTGAAATTAGATTTTGAACCCAAAGTTTCTCAAACTATTCGTAAATCTTTCCGTCAAACCATCAACCAAACCCTGAAAACTCAGTTATTGCCAATGGCAGATCAGCAAGCAGATGAGATTTTGCAGCAATATCCACAGGCGCGTGCTTATTTAGAGAAAACGCTGCAACAAGAAGCTGAAGAAAAAATTGCAAATAATCGGCGATTATTGAATGTTGTCGAAGAAAATATTGCAGCATATAATTCAGCCGCTTCTAGTATTAATAATTGTTTGCAGTCCATGCAATTATATGACCATCTTTTGCCTGTAATTGGTGATTCGTTTGACACTGATGGTAAGTTTGCTAATAATGGGTTTGTGATTTCAGATGTGGTACAAGAGGTTTAATTTTACATATGACAATCCGATTTGATTTGTGAAAATTAGCAGTGTTTAGATCCCCGACTTCTCAAAGAAGTCGGGGATCTAACTTTTTAGAATCCTAATCTCCAACTTAATGGTTATGACTATCAAGCGTCGGGAATTTCTCACAACTTGTGGACTCGCTACTCTAGCCACCCAGATATCACCACTTACCGCTGAAGGTAAACTACCCGCAAACACCATCCGCAAGCCGCCTCGTCTGCAATTAGGCGATACTGTAGGACTAATCGCGCCTGCGGGTATCGTTGACGCTAAAGATATCGAAGCAGCGCAGCAATCAATTTTACAATTAGGGTTAAAAGTCAAGCTGGGGAAGCATATTTTAGATCGTTACGGCTATTTAGCGGGTAAAGATAGCGATCGCGCCCAGGATGTAAACTTGATGTTTAGCGATCGCACCATAAAAGCAATTATCGCCATGCGTGGTGGCTGGGGTTGTAATCGCATTTTACCTTTACTCAACTACTCGCTGATCCGCTCCCATCCGAAAATTCTCATGGGTTACAGCGATATTACGACGCTGTTATTGGCAATTAATGCCCGTAGTCAAATGATTACTTTTCATGGGCCAGTTGCTACGTCTACCTGGAATCAATTTACAGTGGATTACTTCAAGCGCATCCTATTTAATGCTGAAACTGTGACTATGCAAAATCTCAACCCTAGCGAAGTGCGGGTGCAGACAATAGCACGGGGAAAGGCAAGAGGTAAACTTGTGGGTGGAAACTTATCAGTGCTATCAGCAATGGTAGGTTCACCTTACCTACCTTCTTGGAACAAAAGCATCCTGTTTGTGGAAGAAATTGGCGAGGATGTTTACCGTCTAGATAGGATGCTGACACAGTTAAAAACTACTGGGATACTTAATCAAATTGCTGGCTTTATCTTTGGGCAATGCACTAATTGTAGTCTTGGCGATGAACCGTCATTTACTTTAATGCAAGTATTGCAAGACCACATACTTCCTTTAGGTATTCCTGCTTGGTATGGTTCAATGATTGGTCATATTAAAGATAAATTTACCTTGCCAATCGGTGTGGAAGTGGAAATAGATGCTGAACTTGGGACAATACGAATGTTAGAGGCGGCTGTTAGTCTGGTTTGAGCCACGAAAATCAGCAGCGCCACAGTGATTTTGATTAAGATTTTGATAGACAAGTATGAATTTCTCCTCGCCATGTTACGACTAACAGAAGTAAAGCTCCCGCTTGATCATCCTGAAGATGAGATCAAGTCTGCCATCCTCAAAAAGCTGCAAATCACGGACGAAGAATTGATCAGCTATTCTATCTTCAAGCGTAGCTACGATGCGCGTAAGAAAGGAGAGATCACTCTTGTTTATATTCTCGATGTAGAAACAACTCAGGAAACTCATCTACTCAAGCGCCTGAAAAAAGATCCCCATGTAATGGCCACGCCAGACATGAGTTATCGCCCAGTAGCACAAGCACCTAGTAATTTGGCGATTCGCCCCATCGTAATTGGTACAGGGCCTTGTGGCTTGTTTGCGGGTTTGATGCTCGCACAAATGGGGTTCCGTCCCATCATTTTAGAACGTGGCAAAAAAGTTCGCGATCGCACTGCTGATACCTTTGGCTTTTGGAAGAAAAAATCAGACTTCAACCCAGAATCTAACGCCCAATTTGGCGAAGGTGGTGCGGGCACATTTTCCGATGGCAAACTTTACAGTCAAGTCAAAGATCCTCAGCATTATGGGCGCAAGGTACTAACCGAACTCGTCAATGCGGGAGCCTCACCGGAAATTCTCTATATCAACAAACCGCATATCGGCACCTTCAAACTGGTGGGAATTGTCCAAAGTATGCGGGCTAAAATCGAATCCCTCGGCGGCGAAATTCGCTTTGAAAGTCGGGTTGAAGATATCAACATCGAAAATGGACAGGTGCGGGGAGTCACCCTCGCTAATGGGGAATATATCGCCAGCGATTATGTAGTTTTGGCGGTGGGTCACAGCGCCCGCGATACCTTCCAAATGCTATTTGATCGTGGGGTTTACATTGAGCCGAAACCATTTTCCATCGGCTTTCGGGTCGAACATCCCCAGACTCTCATCGACCAATGTCGTTTCGGCGCTCAGGCTGGTCATAAGCTTTTAGGTGCTGCTGATTACAAACTGGTTCACCACTGCCAAAATGGTCGTTCCGTCTATAGTTTCTGTATGTGTCCAGGGGGCTTGGTAGTTGCAGCCGCATCAGAACCGGGGCGACTTGTCACCAATGGGATGAGCCAATACTCTCGCAATGAGCGCAATGCCAACAGTGCGATCGTTGTGGGTATCACACCCGAAGATTATCCGGGAAATGCCTTGGCGGGAATTGACTTTCAACGGCGCTTGGAAGAAAAAGCTTTTGAGTTGGGCGGTGGAACTTATGAAGCTCCAGGGCAGTTGGTGGGTGACTTTCTCAACCATCGCCCCTCGACAGCATTTGGCACTGTTAAGCCGTCTTATACACCTGGGGTACATTTGGGTGATTTGAGTCAGAGTTTACCAGATTATGCGATCGCAGCCATCCGCGAAGCCCTTCCCGCTTTTGACAAACAAATTAAAGGATTTGCAATGGATGATGCCGTATTGACTGGGGTGGAAACCCGCACGTCATCACCGATTCGGATTAAACGCAAAGAGGATTATCAAAGTTTAAATACAGTCGGTCTTTATCCGGCTGGTGAAGGCGCGGGATACGCAGGGGGAATTCTCTCGGCTGGTATTGATGGGATTAAGGTAGCAGAGGGGGTGGCTTTAAGTATTTTGAGGAATTGAGTAGTTTAGCGCCGTAGGCATCGTCAAATCTGAAATAGTCAATGGGATACCTACGGTAAGCTGCCCTAGCACGAAGTACAAACAGTTAAGAGCAATCGGCTAGGTTATTTATTACTGGATTTTAATCATTGCTGATATCTTGTTGTGCCGTTTATGTAAAGTTTAAGAGTTTTTACTGAGGATAAAATCACTACTTTATCAGGGGATTAAATAAGCGGCAATTGTTTAAATATCTGATAAAAATGACACCAAATTACAGGTATGTAAAAACAAATACATATAAGATTCAAAGTATCGTAGTAGGGACTATTATTCCAAAGTAAATATTTAGTAACTACCTACATCAATAACAATACATCTCGTTCGAAGTTTCAAGCAGAGTCCAAAATGAAAAAGAATTTTTCTTTCATATCAGCTTCAGTTTTATTAGTTTCTGGAATCGCTTGTGCTTCAATTGCTGCACCAGTATATGCTGCACCCCGTGGCGGACAAACTTCTTCAGCAATATGTAGCCTGGCCGATATTTCACTTGGAGGAGTTTCAGCTACAGCTTGTGACGGCCCAAATACTGGTAATGACACAGGGGCACAAGGTACTTTGCTCCCTGAGCTAAATAATGGTCTTTTTAGCAGCTTTGTTGGTACTGGTGTGCAATGGACTTTAGCTGGCAAATCTGATGAGCCGAATCCTTTTGCGATTACAGCAGCCAATGACTTTAATTCTGGTACATGGGGTTTGGGCACAGCATTGTCCAGTAACACGTTTGTAGTTAGCCTCAAAACAAGTACTGCTTACACTGCTTACCTATTCAAAGATTATGATTTCTCTCAAGGTTTAACAGGAGTATTCAATACCATTGGTGTTGCTTTAGATGGCAGTGGAAAGGCAGGGAAAGATTTATCTCATGCCTCATTATTCGTCTCTAATATAGGGAAAAATCCTCCTCCTACTTCCGTTCCTGAACCGGCTTCTTTGTTAGGTCTTGGTTTAGTAGCAAGTGGAATGGTAATGGTTCGCCGCCGTCGCGCTATCTGATTACACGTTCTTAGGGTTTCATAGAATACAAGACTGAAACTACTTCAACCTCTGAAGTAGTTTCAGTCTTGATCATCAAAAAATCGCAAAATCTGATCTGTTCTGGTCTTAGGAACGTGAATTAAATAAAATGCAAAACTTCATTTTCTATCTAGCTTCCCTCTTCTTTATAAGGCTACGGATTGAGGGTGAGGTAAGCCAGGAACATAAATTGTATGTTATTTAATTCTTATTCCTTAGTACAACTCATATTTCATTAACTGACAAGGCAGCGCTCCGTTATATACCGCAATCCGCTGGGATGATTTTAGTCCAATCGATTGAGACAGTTCCTTGTTCCCACTCAGCACAAATGCAGTCCAGCCTTTGAAGCGTTGTTTCAGCACATCGCCCAAAAGTTTGTAAAATGCTCCTAAATCACTATCTCGCCCCAGCCGTTCGCCATAGGGTGGATTGCAGAATAAAATTCCACTGTCTGCGGGGGCGACAACATCGGCAAGCTCCATTTGAGAAAACCATACATGGTTATCAACGCCGCAGTTTTGAGCATTGTTAATCGCTTGCTCAATTATATTTTCATCGCGATCGCTTCCCCAAATAGGTGCGGGAAGGGTATCTAGTTGACTGTCCTTAGCTTCTTGGAGCAGCTTTTCTAAAAGGGACAGATCAAAATCGAGCCAAGTTTCAAATCCAAAGCACTCACGAAACAACCCTGGTGCTATGTTCAGTGCCTTTAAGCTAGCTTCCAGGGGTAAAGTGCCAGATCCACAGAGAGGATCGTAGAACATCTGGTTTGGCTCCCAACCCGAAAGCTGAATGAGTGCAGCAGCCAGAGATTCCTTGAGAGGGGCTGCTCCAACCGCAGGGCGGTAGCCTCGGCGATGCAGACTATTTCCAGAACTATCGAGTTTAACGGTACAAAAGTCACGTTCAATATGAACATTGACCCGCACATCTGGGTCATGAAGCTCTACATTTGAACGCTCACCCAGATTTTCTTTCTGCTGATCAACGATCGCATTTTTGATCTGGAGAGATGTGAAATGGCTGTGGTTGAGGTGAGCGTTTTTGCCTGTGACATTCACCGCCAGGGTCATGTCTGGCGTGAGATAGTTTACCCAATCGATGGACTGGATACCGCGATAGAGATCCTTGGCATCAAGGCATGGAAACTCATGGATATTCACCAAGATTCGGAACGGTAGCCTAGCCCAGAGGTTGACGCGATAAAGCAAAGTGCGATCGCCCTCAAAGGCTACACCGCAAAACCCTGGCTCCACTGAATGAGCACCCAGTTGCTCTAACTCCTGAGCCGCGAGGGTTTCTAATCCACGAGCAACCGTTGCAAAATAATTCATAATTCGTAATTCGTAATTCGTAATTAATGCGTACTAGGAACTCAATTTATTGGTTTTTCAGAGAAGCGACTTTTCGAACTTAGATTAATCTAAATATTTTTAAAATCAATCATTGTCTGACGATAAGTATCTGGCAATCCTATATCAAAACATTTACCTTTAACAACATATCCTGTCATTCCCTCTTCCTGACGTAATCTTTCCAGACAGGATGTTAACTGAAATTCACCTCGTTCTCGGAAGTTTTGGTTGATATGTTCTGCTAGAAAGTCAAATATTTTCGGTGTAAGTAAATACAAACCAAATATACATAAAAACTCATTTTCTGCCATTTCGTCTACATGTAAATGCTGTTGTGCATATTCAATGGTAGGCTTTTCATAGAGTTGTTTAACTGACAAAATAGAGTTTAACTCTTGCCAAACTCCTGTTACACACCCAGCTTTATGAATAATCTCTGCTGGCATTGTAGTTAAGCTAACAACGCTTTGATTAACTTGTTCATAAACATCTAAAACTTGACGCGCACAAGACTTTTCAATGTCAGATGCATAAATGTGATCACCCAACATTAGCAAAAACGGCTCATTTTTCACCCAATCTTTAGCACAAAATACTGCATGACCATAGCCCAATTGCTCCTCTTGCAATAAAATAGTAACTCTGCTACCTAAATCTTCGATATATCGGCTATATTCTTGATTTTGCGGTGAAAGTTTATCTAAAAGTTCTTTTTTAGGTGGATTTTTCAATAAATTTTCAAATATTTCTTTGTCATCTGGCTGCACCACAATCCCTACTTCTGCAATCCCAGCATTAATTGCCTCTTCAATAATTGCGATAATGACAGGTTTTGCCCTACCATCTCGATCAATAATCGGGAAAAGTTCTTTTTTCACAACTTTGGTAGCTGGAAACAAACGAGTGCCGAAACCAGCTACTGGAATCACAGCTTTTCTAACTTTATTTTTCTGCATAAATTGTCAGTCCTCATCAGCTTAAAATCTCCCCTCCTCTCTCTGTGCCCTCTGCGACTCTGCGGTTCGTCACCCCAACTTCTCAAATAACTCCGCCAACACCACATTAGAAAACAAAAACCCTTGGGGATCAATCAAACGCAACCTTCCCTCTGCAACTTCAACCCAACCTTTATCAAAATATAATTGCAAACATCTGCAAATTTCCTCCACCTTCTCTTCCCCAAACACCTCCGCCAACACCGCCAAACTTACACCCTCCGCCAAACGCAACCCCAACATTAACGTTTCTAACAATACTTCCTTTAGGGGAGTCACATCACAATCAATCACACCACCAGCTTCCACCCACTGGTAATACTCCCTAGTTTTACGCGCACGAGTGAAGCGTTTCCCTTCTAAATAACTCGCTGCACCCATACCAAAGCCATAATAAGGGCGGTTTTCCCAATACACTCGATTATGCCGACACTGATGACCAGATTGAGCATAATTAGAAATTTCATAATGCTCATAACCTGCACTAGTTAAAACCTGCTGCCCCATCTGGTACATTTTGACTGTGGCTTCATCCGTTGGCAAGGGAGTATCACCAGGTTTGTAGTAACGACCAAAGGCTGTACCTGGTTCGATGGTAAGATCATAAATAGATATATGAGTGGGTAGAAGCGCTACCGCTTTTGTTAGAGAATCCTGCCATTGATCCAAAGACTGATGTGGCAACCCAGAAATTAAGTCTAAGCTGAATTCGGGAATCTCGACTTGGTGAATTAGTTCCACAGCTGCGAAAATATCTTCAACTGAGTGCGATCGCCCCGCCCTTTGCAATAATTCTGATTGAAAGGCTTGTACACCCAAACTTACCCGGTTTACGCCTGCACTGCGGTAGCCTACTATATGTGCTAAATCAAAGGTACC
The DNA here is from genome assembly GCF_047228265.1 of Nostoc sp. UIC 10607. NCBI lineage: Bacteria > Bacillati > Cyanobacteriota > Cyanophyceae > Nostocales > Nostocaceae > Nostoc > Nostoc sp. UIC 10607. Next base: position 171,900 of record NZ_JBIQNW010000002.1, read on the forward strand.
TGGGTCAATTTCCATAGAAATTTCTACCCCGGAAGCAATGCCAAAATGCTTCTCTAGCTCTGTTACTATCCGTTGTAGCTGCTCCGTTGATAGCAGCGAAGGAGTACCACCACCGAAGAAAATTGTCTTCAGGGGTTGACCAAATGCTGGTGTAATGGCAATTTCTTGACATAGCACCTCAACGTATTGGGAGATAGTACCAGATGTTTCGCCCCGCAAGCGATCGCCCACAACAGACACCGGGAAATCACAATAAAAACACCGCCGTCTGCAAAAGGGAATATGTACATAAGCAGAACTCGCAATTCCAGAAATACTAAATTTTTGACTCATTTTGAGAAAGAATTAAGTTAAGCCAACTGCGAATTAGAGACAATGAAAATGAGTAGTTTATTTACAAGTTTTTGTCGTTTTACAACGAAACAATGAAAAATATGAAGATAAAAGGCTTTGGTTATAATAATTGCAGATATTGCCCTACTAAACCCTTAGTGTAAGTCAATATTGATGAGTCTATCTTACCGATGAAATAAAAAATACTTAACTTTATCGGTTACCACAGTTGCAGGAAAACAAGACAACCATGCTTGACGCCATTATTATTTTCTCATTTATCTTGGCAGCGTCGGGAATAGGGTTCTACAGCATTGAACTACTACCCAATGGCACTCTCGATCAGGTAACAAATCTTGAAGCTTTACGCTTAGTTGTTGCCGTCTTTGCCGCTATTATTGGTGGTGCGATCGGGCTGAGTTTCCAGACGACATATCGTCGTCTAGAATCACAAGTCAAAGAAATGCCTCTGGAAGTGATCTTAACTCGTGCCATTGGCTTAGTGATTGGGCTATTGCTAGCTAACCTCATGCTAGCCCCACTATTTTTACTACCTATACCGGCGGATTTTGGATTTATTAAGCCACTAGTGGCAGTTGTCGGCAGTATTATCCTCTCCGTTACTGGCATGAATTTGGCAGATACCCACGGGCGAGGTTTATTGCGCTTCATTAATCCCAACACCGTCGAATCGATGGTAGTGGAAGGGACGCTAAAACCAGCTAATACTAAAGTTTTAGATACTAGCTGCATTATTGATGGTCGCATTGAAGCGTTACTAGAAACAGGCTTTCTGGAAGGGCAAATTCTCGTACCACAGTTTGTCTTGCAAGAACTCCAACAAGTAGCGGATGCTAGTAAAGACCAAAAGCGGGTGCGGGGAAGACGAGGGCTAGAAATTCTCAACCGTATTAAAGAAGAATATCCCGATCGCATTGTGATTAATGCAATTGATTACGAAGATATTCCCACAGTAGATGCCAAGTTGGTGCGCTTTGCCCAAGAAATCAGCGGTACATTGCTAACCAACGACTACAACTTGTCTAAAGTCGCCAGCGTCCAGAAAGTACCTGTTTTGAATGTGAATGATTTAGTAAATGCCGTCCGTCCCAGTTATTTACCAGGCGACAACCTGGATTTGAAAATTCTCAAGGAAGGCAAAGAACCTAGTCAAGGCATTGGCTATCTAGACGACGGCACAATGGTAGTCGTTGAAGAAGGTAGCAGTTATGTGGGTGGTGAACTGCGAGTAGTAGTCACTAGTGCTTTGCAAACCACCGCAGGAAGAATGATTTTTGCCAAACCCCAAGCTTCCGCATTGGCGTGAGGGAAATGTCCGGTGCAATTAAATATAAATTGTGCAATCGGTGCAGCCAACCTGCACCGATTATTTATTGGTCAATACGCTTGGGTTAAGGGTTATTGGTATTTTAAGACGCGATGAATCGCGTCTCTACATGAGGGTTTTATTGCTTATTCTGAGCTGTATTGATTTATTGGTAATCACCAGACTCAGCTACTCTGGCTAAACTTAATGCTCTGACAAAACAGAGTTTGTGGTGGGATGATGCAAACACTCACCGGAGGCGATCGCTTAAAATAATAATTCATAATTAATAATTACACTCGATTTTGTTCGTGCAGCGTTTCTTGGTAGAAGTATTTACTGTCCCCCAAATAACCAAATAAATTTTATGCCGTAAAGTTGACTTAGAATCAAAATAACTTGTCTTCAGGAGATTGATTTTCATGACATATATCTCCCCAAAAGCTCTCACATTTGAAAATTTTATCTCCCAATATCAAGACAATCACCGCTATGAACTAGCAGATGGAGAACTAATTGACATGGAACCCACTGGCCCGCATGAAGAAGATTTAGAAGTGTAGGCATAGTTATTAATATAGAAATATTGGCAATAAGAAACAGTAATTAGACTGGTGCGTAAGGGTAGCCCGCACTTCTCTACGAGACGCTGCGCGAACGACATGGTTCGACTTCGCTCACCAGTTGCTCAGTGATCATCGTAGACATCGCTTGTTTATCTACAGTGATAAGAAGTTTGACTATAAGTAATTTTAACGCTCATAAATTTCTAATGGTAAATTGTCTGGGTCTTTAAAGAAAGTATATTTTTTGCCTGTAATTTCATCAACTCTGATATTTTCTACCTCTAACCCTTTTGATTTTAAATAAAAAACAGTTTCCTCTACATCATCAACTTGAAAAGCAAGATGTCTTAAACCACAAGACTCTGGTTTACTAGCTCGTTCTGGAGGATTTGGGAAAGAGAATAGTTCAATTTGAGTATTTTCTGCAACTTTTAAATCTAATTTATAAGAATTTCTGGCGGCGCGAAAAGTCTCTTGAATAATCGAAAAGCCTAAAACTTCTACATAAAATTTTTTGGAGCGATCGTAGTCAGAACAAATAACAGCTACATGATGAATACCAGTGGTTTTCATTGGAGTTTTGCTTTTTTTAGTACAATTATTAAGAGAGTGTACGTAGGTGGGAACCCAACCACATTACACCCTCTTAAGTCGAGGTTAAGCTTTAATGTTTTTGATTGATATTACCTTTCTTTTCATGAACAAGCCAATAGTGCCAAAACGACGGTTTCTTTATAACTCTTCGGTTCTTATTTCAAACTCACGTTACTTTAAATGTTCGGTAAAAAATGACGCGAGTTTATCAAAGGGAATTAACTCAACTCTGTCATATAAATCAACGTGTCCTGCTTTCGGAATGATATACAATTCTTTGGGTTCGGCTGCACGTTTGTAGGCATCTTCACTAAACTCTCTTGAGTGAGCCTTATCACCTGTGACGAAGAGCATAGGACGAGGGGAAATCGTTTCTATGTCATTAAACGGGTAAAAATTCATAAACTTAACGTTACTGCTTAACGTCGGGTGCGTTGTGAGTTCCGGCGATCCTCCTTTGGGCGTGTATTCACCTCTCGGTGTACGATAGAAATCATAAAACTCACGCTGGATAGGGTGTGTGTTTTCATCTAACTTATGTACAGTCCCACTGGTGTATTTGGTTTCACCATCGGTAAACTCTACATAACGTTGCTTTGCAGCCTCCTCTTGGATTTTCTTTCTCTGCTCAAGGGTCAGCGAATTGTTAAGTGCATTTCGGTTAGCTGCTCCCATATCGTACATGCTGACAGTTGCGATCGCTTTCATTCGCGGATCAATCTTAGCGGCACTGATAACAAAGCTTCCGCTACCACAAATTCCAATTATTCCGATTCGGTTTCTGTCAACAAATGGACGCGTCCCAAGAAAGTCAACTGCTGCACTGAAATCTTCAGAATAAACATCAGGCGCAACAACGTTGCGTGGTTCGCCCTCACTCTCACCCCAAAAAGACAAGTCAAGAGATAATGTCACAAACCCTCGTTCAGCCATATTCGCAGCATACACGTTGGCACTTTGTTCTTTTACAGCTCCCATAGGATGCCCAACAATGATCGCCGAATGTTTTTTACTCTGATCTAAATTCTTGGGAATAAATAGATGTCCCGCAACATTCATTTTGTATTGGTTTTTAAAAGTAACCTTATACATCGCAACGTTGTCGCTTACTTTAAAAGTTGTATATCCCTTTGGTGTTATTTGTTCCATTTCTTTTGTTTTTTCTAATTGTCCTTTTTGTTCTGTTTGTGTGTAAGCTTGCCCGCTTATCATAGGAGCCATCATCGCTAAAATTAATATATATTTCATATAATTTCTCCCCTTTTCATTGTGAGATTTACAGATTGAAATTGTTGCTCTATTAATCTTAAATTTCTCCAAATATTAATCTGGTTTTATCAGCAGCGTTTCTACCTTTTGCTGTATGAGTTCAATTATGCAGGCGTGAAAACGGATAGCGTGAGGACGTTCATCGAAAAAAACCGGACAATTCTCCAAAAAATTGCCGTGCAACGTGCTGAACAAAAACAAAATGTCTAATATAAATTTATGAACCCAAAAGAAGCAGAATTTGAAAAGCGAAAGATGCAGATCAATCGGGAAGAGCTGATCGAAAGAATGATTCGTCTCGCTCCCGAAAACAGCCTTTTGGAAGTGTTTCCGGGTATTTTCATATATCAATCGTCGAAACCGACTGAGAGCCAGATATCCGTATTAAAGCCCGCCTTCTGCGTCATCGCGCAGGGCAGCAAGGATGTGCTTTTGAACGATGAATTATTTCACTATGATTCCGGTCATTACTTAATCTCGACGCTTGATTTGCCGATTATGAGTAATGTCGTCGAAGCGTCCGAGGAAAAACCTTATTTGAATCTTCGGATAGACCTCGATCCGGCACTTGTTGCTGCGGTGATGATTGAATCTGGCATCGAAACTAAAAAAAGTGGCACCGGAGTCAAGGCGATGGATGTCAGCCCGGTTGATGCCGATTTGCTGGAAGCGATCGTCAAACTGGTAAAACTATTTGACACGCCGGACGAAATGAAGTTTCTCGCGCCGCTCATCATCCGCGAGATCATCTATCGGCTTTTAAAGGGAAAACAAAGCGCACGCCTGGGTCAGCTTATCACTACCGAAGGCGACGCGCAGCGCATCTCTAGGGTGGTCAAGCAAATCCGCGAGAACATCGATCGGCCGATGAAAATCGAAGATACAGCCCGCGAACTCGGCATGAGCGTGTCAAGCTTTCACCAACATTTTAAGTCCGTCACGGCGATGAGTCCTTTGCAGTTCCAGAAACAAATACGGCTTCAGGAAGCGCGCCGTCTGATGCTCGGCGAAAACATGGATGTAGCGATCGCCAGCTTTCGTGTCGGTTACGATGACCCGTCTTATTTCAGCCGGGAATATAAAAAACTATTTGGTATTCCCCCGCATCGTGACATCGCCAAGCTACGCAGCAATTTAGGGCAATAAGAATCGGACAGGTTTATTGGTACAAAGGACTAATACAAAGTTGCTCGCTTTTTGTTTTGCCGCGTTGGGCGTAAGCAAAAACGGCGTGGTAAAACCGAACGGCGGACTAACAATTCAATGGGCGTGAGGGCGAAACAGCTATTTTGAAGATATTCAACAAGCCTTAATTTTTGCATCGTCCTACTTTGGCGATCGCATCATTTAACTACCTAATACCAATTCAATTAATGATCGCAACACATCCTTGGGTAAAGACGCGATGAATCGCGTCTCTACAAATGGTCTATCTGTCGCATTCTTTTTTCAAATTGGTATAACCGCCATGAAATTGTTGCCCCGTCAATGATTACCACTCTCTGCGGCAACATTGCTAAGTGATGCAGGTATCGACATTATCGTTTACCCTTGTTGCCGGATGTCTAAACTTTCGCATATTTCACTTAAATTTATATTTAATCACCAAAAAGGCATATTACTTTCTCAAAACCTCATATTTAATAAGCAAAAAGCCATATTGCTTACTCAAAATGGCGTTTGACTTTCTCAAACCCCAGTTTGCTTTCTCATTTTGATATTTTTTGCAAGCAAAAGAAGCTTTTACTTTCTCAAACCCCAGTTTGCTTTCTCATTTTGGTGTTTTCCGCAAGCAAAATTAGCTTTTACTTTCTCAAATCCCGGTTTGCTTTCTCATTTTGGTGTTTTCCGCAAGTAAAAGAAGCTTTTACTTTCTCAAACCCCAGTTTACTTGTTTATTTAAGTAATTTCCGCATTCCTTTTGGTATATCGTTGAGCCGAAAGAAAAGCGATCGCGTTACTATAAAATGCTAATCTTGAGGCAGCTAGAGCAGCAGGCATTAATTTACGGTTTGCTGATCTGAGAAAAGCTAATCTTCAAAGTGCTAATCTTGAAAATGCAAACCTTGAAAATGCAAACCTTGATCGCACCAGCCTTAAAAAGGCTGACTTATGCAGAGCAAGATTTATCACTAATGAGCAAGTTTGAGATGTGGAAATGACGCAAGATGCAATCTTCAGCCCCTTCTTTGCGACAGTGTTTCTAACACTCCTAGTCTGGGTGTATATGTACATCCGTCGTATCAGTTTCATCATCAGTACAAAGATCAGCTCAAAAGACCTTGCTGTACCTGGCACACTGGCGCAACTCTCGCCACCAAACGTATCCAATCCATCAGATAACCTAAAGAATCTGTTTGAGATTCCGGTACTCTTCTATGCGCTTGTACTATATCTTTTTGTCACAAATCAGGTGGATTCGGTGTATGTGAATGCGGCATGGGTCTTCGTTGTGTTTCGCGCATTGCATAGCGCTGTCCATTGCACATTCAATCTCATCATCCTTCGGTTCTACCTCTACCTATTTGCCACGCTTGCGGTATGGTTCATCGCTATCCGCGCAGCCCTTATCCACTTCAGTCAATAACTACTAGTGATCTGATAAAAGCTAATCGAATATTAATATCTCTATAATTTTTGACTATTAGTAAATTTATCTAAATAATCGCATAATCTTCTCAGCACCCTTAAAATAATTCGTAATTCGTAATTAAGTTTTGTAATGGGAATTTAACCCAACACAAAACTTACCGATTATAGAATCGGGGACTTAAATCCACGGAATTAGGTTAAAAGCTTGTGTTGCTTTAGCAGTGAAAAGATTAGTCGATCAGGTAGCTCATTCCCATTGCTGGAGTTCATCTTCTGGCAGTGGTTCTACGCTTTAGCGCGAAACTTTCATCCCGTTAATCAGCAACGCTGAATTTTTATTATTCCTGTAAAACGGTTTTTGATACAATCCTAGTTTTCTTGAGGTCTGCTTCTGAAAGTTCTTCTCCAGCTTGCAGGCGAGTGGCGGAAGTTTGCAACACTGTCGCCGCCCCTTTATCTCCAATTTGTAAAGCGGTTTTAGCAGCAGTTTGTAGCATCGTTGCTGCACCAGTGCGATCGCCTTGCTGCAATTTCGCTTCGGCTAACTGGGTCTGACGATACTTCGCTAATGCTAAAATAGACTGCTGCACTTGGGGATTAGATGTCGGTTGATACGCACGCACTACATCTGCATACATTGGCACAAGCGGCGAAAGTAAACCTTCTTCATTAACTAACGGGTCATCATAACGAATTTGCAGATGAGCGATCGCTTGTTTACCTTCTGGCAATTGTCCCAGATAAATGTTTGCCAAAACTACCCTTTCTACATCCTGCATCAAATCTCCCAAACGGACAGCAAAGCTACCGTCAGCTTCGGGTTCCACTGGTAACTCGATTGTGTCTGGGGCAACTTGAGCAATAGGTTTAAGTTCTGCTAGTCGGACATTGGGCGCTAGAGATAACAGCAAGTAGGCATTAGTTAGCCCAATAGACTGAATCCGTCCAAACAGTCGGCTAAATTGCTCCACAGCTTGTTCAGGACGCTCAATATGAGCTAAAGTCCCACCACCGACATCGGCAATTTTTTCTAGCAAATCCTGATTCCAGCTATTGCCAAATCCGAAAGTGTTGATAGTTAGGTTCAGCTTGGCAGCCTTTTGCGCCAGTTGAAGACAGCGCTTATTGTCATCTCGCCCAATATCCCACTTCCAAATTCGCAAACCGCTTTCACCATGCCCATCCGTCAGCAGAAACGCCTGGGAAACAGCGCCTCTTGTGCCCTTCATCAGTTCTGTAATTCCCAGTTCCAAACCCTCAGCGATCGCAGTACCGCCGCTAGCAGTGAGTTTGCTTTTAATTTGAGATTTGATGCTTTCGGGGTCTAAGATGACTTGGTTAGGGATAATGACTTCCGCAGTACCGGAAAAAGCCACAACTGAAATGCGATCGCCTACTTTCAAGCGATCGATTAATCCTTCCACAGCCTGGATCACCGTTTTTATTGGTTGTCCATGCATGGAACCACTTTTATCCAAAATCAAGCAGAGATTAAGGGGAAGATTTTGATCGGACTCACCAGCGAGCGCAAAAATTGTAATTGCCAATTGACGTTGGCTACTTGTTTGAGCCACATCAACATTATTGTCATTTAACGCCGAGAGCAATTTAACTTTCATTGAGGAGGGGTATCTTGCAAAACTGTTTTGGAGACAATTCTGGTTTTCTTGCGATCGCTTTCGGATAAATCTCCACCAGATTGTAGCTGGGTGGCAGAAGTTTGCAACACTGTCGCTGCACTAGTATCTCCCATTTGCAAGGCAGTTTTCGCAGCCGTTTGTAACATTGTCGCTGCACCAGAACGATCACCCTGTTGCAATTTCGTTTCGGCTAGCTGGGTTTGGCGATACTTAGCTAATGCCAAAATAGACTGTTGCACCTGCAGATTCGGATCTGCTTGATAATTTTTCACTACATGGGCATAAACTGGGACATTTGGTGTAACTAAACCTACCTTGTTGGCGGCTGGGTCATCGTAGCGGACTTGCACATTAGCGATCGCTTGTTCACCTGCTGGCAATTGTCCCAAATAAATATTAGCTAAGATTACGCGTTCCGCATCTTTCATTAAATCTCCCAACCGCACAGCAAAACGTCCATCAGCTTCTTGTTGCAGTGGTAATTCAATTGTGTCTGGAGAAACTTGAGCAATCGGTTTGAGTTCCGCTAGCCGGACATGGGGCATTAGGGAGAATAACAGATAAGCATTAGTTAATCCTACCGTTTGAATGCGGCTGAACAGGCGATTAAACTCATCCACTACCTGTTCGGGTTTTTGAATGTAAGATAAAGTACCTAAGCCAGCATCGGCAATTTTTTCTAAAACATCTTGGTTCCAGTTGTCACCAAATCCCAAAGTATTCAAAGTCAAATTATAGCTAGCAGCCAATTGGGCGAATTTTAAACAGCGATTATTATCACCGTGTTCATTTTCACCGTCGGTTAATAAAAAAGCTTGGGAAACAGTATCTTTTTTGCCCTTTGCCAACTCCTCAATGCCCAAGCGCAGTCCTTCGTCAATCGCAGTTCCACCATCGGCGGCCAGGCGATTAATTTGCTGTTTGATTTTTTCTGGATCTTCGACACTTTGACTGGGTACTAAGACTTTGGCACGGTGATCGAAAACTACCACACTGAGGCGATCGCCAGGATTAAGTCTATCTACCAGACGATTCGCTGCTTTTTTGACCGTTTCTAGCGATCGCCCATTCATCGAACCACTATGATCGAGAATTAAGCATAAATTCAGGGGCACATTCCGGTCTTGAGTCTCTGCGTTGGCGAAGCCCGCCGAAGGCATCGCCGAAATCGAAATTCCCAACTGACGTTGACTGTTCAGTTGATTTGCGTCCAAATTACCATCATTCAAGGCAGGCTGCAAACTAACCTTCATAACTCAAAGTCCTTATTCAGGATATACATATTAATAAATAACTTCAAAGCACCACTTTAGCTCTACGGAAAACCTATCCAACACAAATACATTAATATAATCAGAATATCTTAGAAGCCAAACATTGGCAGATGCGAAGCCGCCTGAAGCATTAGGGAGAAATCCGCACCTTGAGGAAAGCTACCATCGCGCTAGGATGTATTACAGTTAACGGCATAGTTTCAGGCGATCAGTTGCTATGGACATTTCCCCAATTAAGGCTGTTCAAGCCCCATATTACGGCGATAACTTCTACCGGACACCGCCGCCAGATTTACCTTCCCTCTTATTGAAGGAGCGAATTGTCTATCTTGGGATGCCACTGGTGCCTGCTGTCACGGAATTGATCGTGGCCGAATTGCTGTTTTTGCAGTCCGACGACCCAGATAAGCCGATTAAAATCTATATCAACTCCACCGGCACTTCCGGTTACAGTGGCGAACCCATTGGCTTTGAAACCGAAGCCTTCGCCATCTATGACACCATGAAATATATCAAGCCTCCTATCCACACCATCTGCGTCGGTTCCGCGATGGGTATGGCAGCGATGCTTCTCAGTGCTGGTACAAAAGGTTGCCGCGCTAGTTTACCTCACTCCTCGATTATCCTGCATCAGCCTAAGAGCTACGCCCAAGGTCAAGCAACGGATATTCAAATTCGCGCCAGAGAAGTTTTGGTAAATAAAGGGGCCTTAGTTGATATCTTGCATCGCACTACTGGACAGCCTCCAGAAAAAATTACTAAAGACATGGATCGACTGTTATATATGACACCTTACGAAGCGAAAGAATACGGTCTTATTGACCGAGTTTTTGAGAAAGAAGAACTCGCAAATCCCCCCCTCCCTGCCAGTGTCCTTTAACTTAGTTATGAGTTATGAGTTAGGAGTTATAAGTTATTGAGAACTCCTAATTCCTAAATCCTAACTCTCCCACCGTCCGCAAATTATTAAGAACGGAGTAAATTATGCCTATAGGCGTTCCTAAAGTTCCTTACCGGATGCCCGGAGGACAATATACAGATTGGATTAGCATCTACGATCGCCTTTACCGGGAACGAATTATATTCTTAGGGCGAGATATTGATGATGAAATTGCCAATCAAATTATTGCTGTAATGCTATATCTGGACTCAGATGATCCAGGTAAAGATATTTATTTATACATCAATTCTCCAGGTGGGATGGTCACTTCTGGCATGGCTATTTTTGACACCATGCAACATATCAAATCAGATGTAGTGACTATTTGCGTAGGTTTAGCTGCTTCAATGGGGTCTTTCTTGCTGGCAGCTGGCACTAAGGGCAAACGGCTAGCATTGCCTCACTCACGGATTATGATTCACCAGCCATCTGGTGGCACCCGTGGACAAGCTACCGATATCGAAATTGAAGCTAGAGAGATTCTGCGGATTCGTCACCAGCTCAATGGCATTTATGCCGATAAAACCGGTCAGACCATACAAAAGATTGAAAAAGATATGGATCGTGACTTTTTCATGTCTGCTGAAGAAGCAAAAGAATACGGTTTAATTGACCGTGTGATTGAAGAACGAACCTCTATAGTAGCAGGGGAGTAGGGAATAGAGAGGTGAGGGAGCAGGGGAAACAGAGGAAGAATTATAACTCCTAACTCCTAACTCCCTCGTACAGACGCGATTAATCGCGCCTCTCCACTCCCCTCCCCCAATCAAACTGTCAAGATTGAACTTTAAAATACCAAATTAGCCCTTATTATTAATAGTTCAGGCTTAAAGCTCATAGCTAATAGCCTCTAACTGGATATTCGATAGCTCATAGCTCAAGATGGATCTTGGAGATTGCTACCGTTTACTAGGTTTAAGATCGGGAGCTTCTTTTGCTGACATCAAAGCGTCTTACCGACGATTAGCGCAGCAATATCATCCCGATATCAACCCAGATGACAACAAAGCCAAAGATAAGTTTATTGCCTTAACAGAGGCTTACAAACTCCTGCTGACGGTAGTACTGCCAGAGGAAACAGCTGCACATTCAAGTCAGGTGTCAACATCTGGTGGGCGTGATGATGCTAGGGCAACGCATAGGCAGAAATCACCAGGAACAACGGCTACAAGCCAAGAACCAGGAAAACCAAAGCCGCCTAATCTGTTGGAAATAGAAGAACGGCTGAAGTGGAAGACTTATGAGCAATTGCAGCGGTTTTTGCAAGAAAGACGATTTCCGCAAGCGATCGCCCTGGCGGAAGCTTTAGCAGATCGTTTGTCAACAGATGCAGAAGTTCGCCAATGGCTAGCGATCGCTTATCAAATTTGGGGACGGGCGCTAATCTCCGAAAATCAACTCCTCAAAGCCAGAATTTATCTCAAAAAAGCTCTGAAAACAGACCCCCATAATAAAAGTCTCTGGTACGAAGTGCAGCGCGATTTTCAACGATTAGAACAAATTTTTTAAAGATTTACAAAATTTATTGAAAATCAAAATCTCGTTTCCCGGTCAAAGAAGGAAATGGTATTCATTGTCTTGCGCCACTGAGATGGGAGGCGGGAGCCTCCCAAAGAGCATTCCCAGTCTCAGACTGGGAACGAATTACGAATTACGAATTACGAATTACCGCAATCCGTGCAACACTGCTCCTAATGTAGCGATTCCCTCAACAATCTTCTGTGTTGGCTGAAAGCTAAAAGCTAATCTGATGGCATCATCGCCCTGTCCATTGGCGTAGCAACGAGTCCCTGGCAGAAAACTGATGCCGTGTTCGCTAGCAGCCATTAGGAGTGCTTTGGCGCTGATATCTGACGGCAATTTACACCAAACGAAGAAGCCGCCATCGGGACGCAAAGCAACTATATCACTTGGAAACTCGTGAGCGATCGCCTCTAACAACAAATTACACTTATGCTTGTAGCAGGCAATTAACTCCTGAATGTGATTCTCTAATTTGCCTGTGGCACAATAGCGGGCGACCACATGACTGACAAATGGCCCCACAGGCCCCTCGCTTTTGCACATTGCTAGCCGCTCAATAATTGCTGGATCGCCACAAGCCCATCCCAACCTTATACCAGGCGCAATAATTTTCGAGAAGGTACTTACATATAATACCCACCCCTCTTGGTCTAGGGTTGCGAGGGGGGGCACAGTTTCTCCTTGGAAGCGCAAATCGCTATAAGCATCGTCTTCTACTACCAGCACGCCATACTCAGCCGCTAATGCTACCAGTTTTTGGCGGCGAAATAAGGGCATAGTAGCGCCTGTGGGATTGTGAAAGGTCGGGATGGTGTAAATAAACCGGGGTCGGATACCCTGTTTTTTCAAGTCGCTCAATGTTTCTTCTAGGGCATCTACATCCATCCCCAACTCATCCACAGGAATGGTAATTACGCGTGCGCCAGCGTGGACAAATCTAACAACTACTCCCAGGAAGGTTGGGCCTTCCACAATTACCACATCACCAGGTTCGATAAACACATCTGGTAGCAAGCCCAGAATCTGACCAGAACCGTAGCCAATGATTAGGCGATCGCGATCGGTAGCGATTCCTTTAGCCTGCAAGCGGAGGATAATTTGCTCATAAAGTTGATCTGAAGGTGGGCCGTAATTGAGGGCGATCGGAGCCTCTTCTGCCAGCACGGCGGCGCTTGCAGCCGCCAAGTCAGCATGAGGAAAGAGAATTGGGTCAGCTAGACCGTAGGTAAAACTGACAGTGGCGATTTTGGTTAACTCTGTACCGTAGGTTGGTGGTGCGAGGTTTTTTGCTCGTTCGGCAAACAAATCAGTAATTCGGTAAGCAGGGGTTGTAGAAACCATAAGTAGTTCAAAATTGGAAGTCAGAATACAGAACACACAAGAAGGCAATTGGCAACAAGTCAGATCGGAAACTTCCTGTGATCTCGACTTTTCAAGAGAGTGGCGGTCTTAAAATTTCGTTAATCGCCTAGAATTCATGATGGATTGTGGCTGCTGACGTATGTATTCTTTCTTATAACATCATGACAAGTATCGTGAATCTTGACTGATAGAACTTTGATGGCATAATCTCGACTTTGCAAGCGAAAAGAGTTGATGCCGCAATTAGTGGAATCACGATTACCGCCGAACGCCTGAAAACAATTGCTTTTTCACGACCTTATTTTAAAGCCGGACTAGCGATGTCTATGACGGGCTACGCCTACGCTGTCCGCGAAGACAACCAAAATATTAAAGACTTCAATAGTCTTAAAGCTAAAAAAATTGCCGTACAAATTGGTTCCACTGGGGCAGATTTTGCCAAAACCATCTCCAACGCCAAAATTAGTACTTTTAATTCTGGGCCAGAATTTTTCCAAGATTTGCTCAATGGCAATGTTGATGCTGTAGTTAGCGATGCTTTCGCTACTTTTTCATGCGCCATTTATAAGGAATTGGCTGCCAATATATTAAATATTTATCTAATATGCGTCACAATTAATACTGCCACCAAAATTCATTGATCAACTACAATCTTTTCTAGGTCTACTGTAGTCAGGGACAGCCAATTGCGGCACCTTGGATCTTAGTGGCTAGAAGCACCTTGGAACGGGAATAAAGGAACTTCCACTATGCTGATTTGCCCTCAGTGTAAATTTGAAAACCCCAATAGCAACAAATTCTGCCAAAGCTGTGGCACGTCCCTGACTCACAAGGTTTGTCCTGAATGCAGTACTGATGATGTACCTGTGAATGCACTACGTTGTCATAACTGTGGCACGGAATGTGGAACAGTGTTTTGGGCAATTATTGCTAAGGAAACGACTGGAGAAGCTTTGGGAATAGAGAAAAATGAGGGAGATGAAGGAGCAATATCCTCTTCATCTCATCTATCCCCTAGTTCTCAGATTGCATTAGGCTCCTATTTAGACTCCCAAGAGCGGTATCAATTGTTAGATCCGCTACCTGCCAAAACTGAAACTGCAATCATTACTGATGTAGGTGTGAGAGTTCTAGACTCTCAGCCGTATCAAATATCACCCATTGAGGCAGTGCTAGCAAGTCAGCAACCAGATTTGCTAACGCCATCAGTGGAAGCAAATGGAATTCCTCACCTTGCTAAGGTTTATATTGCCTTACAATCCCAAGGTCAGCGTGGGATACCGCCGATTCACGATGCATGGCAGCAGGGGGATGTGCAGGTAGTCATAATTGAAGACCGCTCACATTGGCAGCCTTTACTCGACTTGTGGCAAGAAGAAACAACGAGTTCGTTAAAAATTTTACACTGGTGTTATCAAATGACCCAACTTTGGGCATTATTGGAACCAGTAAATTGTCGTCAAAGCCTTTTAGATTTGTCTAATTTGCGATTGGATGAAGACCAAACGCTAGCGCTACAAAGGTTGTATGTGGAATCATCGAATTCTGTGCCCGCCACCGAGTCACCAGAAGATGCCCAAGTTCAAACATCTGCGATTCCAGATCAACCGTTAACTATTCAAGCTTTGGGGCGGGTTTGGCAAGCGCTATTTAGGCAGTCTCAACGCACTCAATTTGGTTCTGTAGTTCAGATGTTGGGGGATTTAGATGTAGGTAAGATTCAGACGATCGCACAATTGCGATCGCGTTTGGAAGAAATCTCTGTTGAACTGGAAGCACTAGGAACCGCAACTTTGCCCCCAATAAAGGAGAAAAATACTGCTGTGCCCACTATCCCGCAATCAGATGAGCCAGAAGATATCATTAGCAAAACTGATGATATGCCAACTGTTGTGCTGGCGATGCAGTTAAGTAGCTTGGAAGATGCAGGACGCACAGATGTGGGGCGTCAACGTCATCATAACGAAGACTACTTTGGCATTGAAACCAAAATTCAAAAGCTGGAGTTCCCCAAAAGTCGAGTCTTGCAAGGGCATGGTTTGTATATTCTCTGTGATGGTATGGGTGGACACGCTGGCGGCGAAATAGCCAGTGAGTTAGCAGTCAACACCCTACGGCAATACTTTCAAAAACACTGGACTGCCAACCAGCTGCCAACAGAAGATAGCATTCGTGAGGCAGTGTATTTAGCTAATGAGGCGATTTACAAGCTTAATCAACAAGATGCCCGTTCTGGAGTGGGGCGCATGGGTACAACTCTGGTAATGCTCTTAATTCAAGATACTCAAGCAGCAGTTGCTCATGTGGGAGATAGCCGTCTCTATAGCTTGACGCGTAAGCGAGGACTAGAACAAGTCACAGTAGATCACGAAGTTGGACAACGGGAAATTAACCGAGGAGTGGAAGCAAGCATAGCTTACGCCCGCCCAGATGCCTACCAACTTACCCAAGCCTTGGGGCCTCGTGATGAAAACTCGATTAATCCCGATGTAGGCTTTTTCGAGATCAATGAAGATACACTTCTGCTGTTGGCATCGGACGGTCTATCAGATAATGATTTACTAGAAACCCATTGGCAGACTCACTTAGAACCCTTACTTAGTTCTGGCGCTAACTTAGAACGGGGTGTTACAGAGTTAATTGATTTAGCGAACCAACACAATGGTCATGACAACATTACTGGTATACTAATTCGGGCAAAAGTACGCCCAAATCTAGAAAGTTAGAAATAAATTGGCATAGGGAATGGGGCATGAGGCATGGGTAATAAGAAGAAAGAACAATCACCAATTCCCAATACACATATCAGCGTATTAACCTCAAACCTTATAAATTAAGGGTTAAAACCTAATTTACGGATAAGTTGAATGCCCAATGCCCAATGCTTAATGCCCAATGCCCAATCCCTGATCCTTTTACCTTGTAGGTTGTATTGTGGTTAGTCTGACTCTGTTAGAACCGCAACAGAAAACGCCCCTCCAGCAGTGGTGCTTTGAGAACTCTTCCATAATTCGGATTGGTCGAGCGGCAGATAATCACGTTGTCTTAACTGATAGTTTAGTTTCGCGGCATCATTTAGAACTGAGACAAGTCGATTCTGCCGTCAATGGCGGTAGTTGGCGGCTGATTAGTCAGGGTACTAATGGGACTTTCCTCAACGGTGTCCTTGTGATTCAGAGTCCGTTACCAGATAATTCCCTTTTGCAACTGGCACAGGGAGGCCCAATACTGCAATTCCAAATTCAGGAGGTAACAGTACTAGAAACTGGTGTGCGATCGCAACAAATGCAAGAAACAGAAGAAAACGCCGCTGCAACACTCTACTCAGCCCAAGGTAGATACACTTGCACGCATGAAGGCAACTCCCCAAACAATCTGTTTTGCATCCACTGCGGTCAACCTCTCTCAGTGCAACAAAAAATTCGCCATTATCAAGTGTTGCGAACTCTCGGACAAGGAGGTATGGGTACTACTTATCTCGCTTGGGATGGCACTGGTCAGATTGGGAGTATCCCACAACTGCTGGTGTTGAAGCAAATGAATGCTGATATGGTAAGAATTGCCAAAGCTCAAGAATTATTTGAGCGTGAGGCGTATACTCTCAAATCCCTTAACCATCCTGGAATTCCCAAGTATTACGATTTCTTTGTAGAAGACGGAAAAAAATACTTGGCAATGGAACTAATCCACGGACAAGATTTAGAGAAACGTGTCTATACTACTGGGCCAGTTACACCAAGCCAAGCGATCGCTTGGATGATCCAAACATCCGATATTTTAGAATATCTTCATAGCCAAGAACCTCCACTGATTCACCGCGACATTAAACCCGCCAACTTGATGGTGCGAAGTTCAGGAAATCGCATAGTAGTGCTAGATTTTGGCGCAGTTAAGGAAATTGGCACAGCGCCCGGTACTCGGATTGGTGCAGAAGGTTACTGCGCTCCTGAACAAGAACGAGGACAACCTTTGACTCAATCTGATTTGTATGCAATTGGGCCAACGCTGATTTTTCTGCTCACAGGCGAAAACCCTTTCAAGTATTACCGCCAACGGGGGCGAAACTTCAGGTTTGATGTGGCAAAAGTTCCCACCATTAGTTCCCAATTAAGAGATGTGATTGATCGCGTTACAGAACCATTGCCACGCGATCGCTATCAAACTGCAAAGGAATTAGCTGCGGCGTTAGCTGCTTGCAAAGTATAATACAGACGCGATTAATCGCGCCTGCACTGGGGGAGTAGGGAATATTGAAAATCCCTATTCCTCATCCCAAGTTTCTACAGCTAGCAATTCACTAACTGGGTCTTGCATACTAAAGCCAAAGTCTAGCAGTTCCTGTTTCCAGTGCTGCCATTCATTACCGTAGAGCAAAGCGATTTTCCAGATGCTATCGCTTGGCTTGATAATATTCGATTCTATGAGTGATTGCACGTTGCGCTGCAATTTCACCATTGGGTGAATCACTTGCTGAGTCATAACCTCGATTGAATTCAGATTTGGTTGGTAAATACTTAATTAAAACTGCTTCCCATTCTGCAATTGTTGCCGGGCCGTAGAGTGGTGTAATTTTGGTAAAGCTAGTCTTAACTTTTTAACTATACCATAACAAACTCTACTAAATTACTGGTAAATTCACTTTTGTACGGTAATTACCACCACAAAACTCCAATTTTACCAAGCACTCCTTAAACTTTTTGCAGAAGTCAGGCAAAGGTTCAGGGGAAAGGCTTAAGGGATGAAGGGGTAAGGGATGTTTCTGTTTCCCCTTTTCTCTTTAACCTTTCGCCGTCTTCTTTTTCCTCTTAACCTTTAACCTTTCTACACAAGAGTGCAACAGTACCTTTTGTAAGATATCTGTTGTGAACGCCGAGCAAAATAATTAGTCATCTGGGAAGTTGCACTAAGTAGTGTGACTGAGGACGACTGGGAAAATTCTATTTGTTTTAATCACAAAAAATATGTGTTGTTGTTGAAGAACCCATAGGACACGGGCTAGTTTGAAACTTTTTGACTGACAGGTAAATTTGAAATTGAGTAGAAATATCTACTACTTCTGTTTATTTAAACGTTATTTAGAATATCGCAAACATCTGGCATTAGGTAGAATCATCGCAAATCTTTATATAATTTTAATGTTTCGTTCAGTAAATAAGACCTGGAAAGTTGCCCTGTTTAGGTGCAGGAGAGGGTTTTGTTTTGAAGCATAGGGGCGGGGGCGATCGCATGGCAAAATTGTCAGTACAGCATAAGCTCACCATAAAGTTCCCTCGTCTTCAGAGTCAGCTTTTAAAGTTTGTGTAAAAAATTTCTAACCAAGATGTTAGTTTCTATTGTGCAGATGGGTAACCTCATAACGGAAGTCCTGCTGATACTTAAGTATTTGCCGCAAAAAAATGCAAGCAATCATTAGTGTAACTACGTAGAATTCAAAAGTTAAAAATTAAACTTTTATTTAGTCTTTAGATACATTTACCCTATTTTCAATATGAACTCTGACCATGCTGCTGATGATGTCTATTTACAATATATTAAAAAATTACTGCCAAGTATTAACGCTGATGCTTTATCAAAGATTTCTGTAATACTGTCACACACTTCTTGGGATAATCCTGATTGTTCAGATGATTGGAATAACTTAGCAGTGGTAGCGTTGAGCGAGGCAGAACAGTGTATTGATAATCTAGTTTTACGCTCAGTCTATCTTGAAATGGCTTTTGAAGCATTGAATAATGGTTTAAACATAGATAGACACCCACTTTGTGCTGCTCATCTTGCTTTAGTTCATAGCATGGTTGGAGAAAACCAAAAAGCAATAGAGATAGCGCTTAATACCTTTATTAATACTCTCCAACCTGCTTATACAAATTCTAACGATTTCTCTCATAGTCTAATATATATATTTGGACACAAAAAAAACTTTTCAGATAACGATCGCAAATGCTTTGAGCAATTTTTTTTAGCTGAAAATAGCTACGAAAAAGTAGTGATTTTGTTAATTGAAATAATATGTCGTTCGCAGTTAGTTTTTTACACTGCGGTGAGCCGCCGTTTCTTACATCTAGCTTCTCAAATTTTACCAAATTCAGTTGATGTTGGGCTAAAGCTGGGAATATCTAGTTTAATGTCTGGAGAACTAGAAGGAGTTTTATATTTACATCAAGCTAGAAAATTAGCGCCAAATTACGCGCCTATTCTTCAGGCACTCTACTTAGCTTACCGAGATTTAAACCAGATAGAAGTCTCAGATTATTGGCAAGAAGTTTCTCGTAAATTTTATCAGCCCAACTCTCCATTTTCAGAGTGGCACTGGACGCAATTACCAAGTAATAGCCTATTTACTTATGTGCCTTTTGAAGGTAATTTAATAATGGCAGTTGAGCCAAGCTTGCGTAGTATTGCCACCAGTGTGTTAATTGCCGAACAAGACTGGTTTGAGAAAGAAATGGAGTTTTGGCGCAATAGTATTAAACCCGGTATGACGATAATTGATGTCGGTGCTAACGTTGGAGTCTATACTTTCAGCGCTGCTTTAAAAGTTGGTTCTGAGGGACGAGTGTTAGCAGTTGAGCCTTTCTCAGGTTGTATACGTTGTTTGCAAGAAACCTGTAGAATTAATCAATTGTCATGGGTTAATGTTTGTGCAGGGGCAGCTAGCGATCGCAATGGCACTGTAAAATTACTACTACATTCTGCGAACGAACTGAACCAGGTGATTTCTAGTGATGCAGCAGAAAATATGTCTTCAGAGTCTTTTGAGGAAGCCACCTGTTTTACTTTAGATAGTCTGATTGAGCAAGAAAATATCGAGAGGGTGGATTTTCTCAAGATAGATGCAGAAGGACATGAAATGGCAGTTCTTACTGGTAGCCAGAGGTTACTGACTGAGTTTTCACCAATCATTTTATATGAAAATATTGCAGGTAGCCAAGGCAGTAATATTGAGGTCGCACAGTATTTAACTAATAAAGGATATGAACTATTTCACTATCAATCTTATACACAAAAACTGATAGAAGTAGATTCAGTTAAAGATTTTCAAGAACAGCTAAATTTCATTGCTTTTCCGCCCCATAAAGCAACAAAACTAAAGTCCTGACTATCAACAAAAAGTTCGTAGTAAGCACTTCAGTGCTTCAGAAACCAGCAGGACTAAAGTCCTGACTACAAACAAAAAGTTCGTAGTAAGCACTTCAGTGCTTAAACAAATTTATGTATGAATATCATAAACTCACACCAGAACAAAAAGCTGAATTAGTTAAACAACGCTTAAGTCGTGGCTATCCACCCCACTCGCCACCACATCTAATACGGGATAGGAAATTTTATCTGTTAACAGCAGCTTGTTATGAGCATAAGTGTTACATGCAATCTGAATCGCGCCGTCAGCAATTATTAAATATGATATTTGATAGGTTTAGCATTAGTGAAAATGATCATGAAAGCGCTGAAGCGCTGACTACAAACTTAACAATCTGTGCTTGGATTATTTTGCCTAACCACTATCATTTACTAGTTCAGGTTGTAAATTTTGATGTTTTGAGTGATTTGTTTCGCAGAATACATGGTGCGCTTTCGCGACAGTGGAATATAGAAGACAATATCACTAAGCGTAAAATCTGGTATTCTTGGAGCGATCGCGCTATCCGCTCTGAACGACATTACTACACAACTCTTAACTATATTCATTACAACCCAGTCAAGCATAGTTTAGTTCAATCGCCTTATGATTGGCTTGAAAGTATTGTTCACTGGTATTTAGAAACTTGTGGAAAGCAATGGCTGCGTGATTCTTGGACTAAATATCCACTGCAAGATTATGGCAAAGACTGGGATAATTTGTAACCTTCCTAACGTTCCTAAAGTTCGTAGTAAGGGCTTCAGCCCTTATTAACCTCAACTTTGAGCGCTAGAGCCGCTCACTACGAGCTTATTTACCCTCAATATAGCTTTGCCACATCTGCTCGTAAGCCTTCTCCATATCACGGGTAAACTGCTTACCATTCCACAGGGGTGCTGTTTGTCGAGATGCTTTCAACTTCAAAACCACCTGCTGGCGTAAAGCCTCATCCTTCCCCAAACGCACACCCCACTCTACATATTCTTCATCAGTCCAAGCAATACCTTCTGTGATACCCGCATTCATCATCATGGTGTAACTATTACGAGCCGCAAATTGCTGTCCAACTCTAGTTACTAACGGGATACCCATCCAGAGGGTTTCTAGGGTTGTAGTAGCGCCATTGTAGGGATATGTATCTAATACAACATCAGCAATTGTTAAATTCGCTCTGTGGATAGCTTCAGAGGGATCTTGAGGCAAAAATCGCAGCCTGGAACACTCCACACCCTCTTGTTCAGCTATTTTGTAGAAAAACTGTTTAATCGCTTCTTCTTCCGCATCACCTTTAATCAAGAAGTAACTATTTTGGACTTCTTTGATTATTTTCATTTGCCATTTTGTCGTTTCAGGGTGACGTTTATATCCACGTTGAGCGCTGAGATAGATTACAGCATCATTAGGAATATTTAACTCATCTCGACGTAGTGTAGGTACATCCACTTCAAAACCATCAACGGCTACATAAGTATGGGGTAATCGCCAAATTTTCTCTGTATAATAATCCTGGGCTGAATCTGGCAATACGTAAGGGTCGGCGATAAAGTAATCAATTGCAGGTATACCTGAAGCATCCCAACCAAGCCAAGTAACTTGAATTGGTGCTGGCTTGAGTGCCATCACTTCACTGCTAATATCTAGGGTGATACTATCTAGGTCTACTAAAATATCTATTTCATCTTCATATATTTGTTCCGCAATTTCAAAGGCATTAATTCCTAATTTTCGAGCCTTAGATGATTTATTTACATACCATTCTTGCAAAAAATCATCTACTAGTTTATAGCTAACTGAATAGTTATAAATTTCAAATTTTTCTCGATTATGATGCTGTATTAGCCAGCGAGCTAGCCAGCCTACAGAATGTCTTCTTAAGGCATAAGATATATATCCAATTTTTAAGGGTTTGGTGGAAATTCCTGAACTTTGATTATTTATAATCCGCTGCGAGTAACGCTGTGTTTCCTCATGAGCTATGGCTTGAATATTATTCTGGAATATTTGCGCTACTTGATTATGAATTTTTCTAAAATCTGCTGGACTGTCTTTAATATGTGGTAATGCAAAGGATGGCGTAAGTAAACGTAGAGTCCTGACTTCATCTACTGCAAGTGGCTGCGCTTTGATAAATTCTTGCAGCACACATTCTAATTCTTGACTGGTTGAGCATATTTCTTGCCAATATCCGCCAGCAGACATTAATCCACGTAGAACTAAATGAAGGGCAAATATTTTATCAGGTAATTTTTTTGATAGAGAATAACACAATTTAGCTTTTTCTATTCCCAATGTATAGTTTTGAGAATCTTGATAAAAAATAGCTAAATGTCGTAAAGTTTCTACTTCTTCTGGGTCTAGGCGCAAGTACAACTCTAAAATCTGCGCTGCTAGTTTAGGCTGCTTGAATGTATGACCAATTTTAATTGCCGCAGGTAAAAGTATGCAGAAACCTTGATGTGGATTTGCAAAATAAGGTAAACAAGCTTCTACTAAGTCTAGATATGATAGATGTAAAGGTTGAGTGTCAAGAACTTGTTGTAATACTTGATTTAATAGTTCTAAATTTAAATCTCCAATTTCTTTGGAATTTAATAATTGGATAATACCCACATCATTTAACTGTGCGCCATCAAAATTATTTAATTGAATGGACAGTTGAATAATATTTAATAGGTTATTGATATCAGAAGGATGAATTTCTTGGATGTGCTGACGGATTAGCCAGGATATAGAAAATTCTTCGAGATGTTCTCGTCGTTCTGCTTCTATTTGTAAAACTTTAATTAATTCTGTTGTGTGAAATTGGATTTTTTCTTCTTCAACTTCTGCTATTGCTAGCATCCAAGTCATTTGTGCTTCTGCTTCTTGCCCTTGTAACAGTAAGGTTAGCCCCAGATGCCAGTAATTGGAGATTACATCAGGTTCATCAGCGATTGCTTGTTCATATAGATATGCTGCTTGAGCATATTCACCTGCAAGAAAATTTTGATAGCCTTCTGTTTGAAAATTCGTGATATTAGTAATCATCAGTAATTAAGTAAGTATATGTAGTTATTAGCTGTAGGGAGCTTTGATGCCCTAAGGATGAGTTTTTTTAAGGACTGAAGTCCTTACTACAAATAGGAAATACTCCCTGTCTCAATTAATAATACCCATTTAGAAAGCAAAATAAGAAGATGGGTAATCTTTTGGAGGTCAGGGAGTATTTGATGATTATCTAAATAAATAACAGTGGATAGAATTCTCTAACCACTGATGTACAGTACCTAACTCAACTGAAGAACTTGATTGAAGTATTGAGTCGTTACTTTATGAATATCTAAATTCTTTACTTAGCTAAGGAGTCGTACTTATCAGGACAACTTGTGG
The DNA here is from genome assembly GCF_047228265.1 of Nostoc sp. UIC 10607. Taxonomy (NCBI): domain Bacteria; kingdom Bacillati; phylum Cyanobacteriota; class Cyanophyceae; order Nostocales; family Nostocaceae; genus Nostoc; species Nostoc sp. UIC 10607. The sequence goes on from NZ_JBIQNW010000002.1 coordinate 195,810, forward strand.
CACCTCCGGCAGCAGGAATATTAGCGTCAACAAATGTTTCTGTACCATCTGCTGCGTCAGTAACGTTACCAGGTAGTTTAGATTCACACAATAGAGCTACAGTAGTTGCTTCACTTGTGTCAGAAACAACAGCAACACCTACTCCACCAACATAAACTTTAAGAGGAGCAAGTGGAGTTTTGAGTTGGGCCTGATTGGTAACAAGTTTGTCACCACCGACAATTCCATACTTGTAATTTTCAGTTTGTGTTTTCACACCTAGACCTAAACTACCAAAAGCCGCAGCACTAGTTGCATCGTCAGTGCCAAAGACAAACTTACCGTTTTCAAGATAGTAGGCTTGCTGCGCTCGGTTCATTGAACCAGTTATTGTTTTAGCTTCAGACTGTTTAGCTTTGTTTGCTTGGTTCAAGAAAGAAGGCAATGCAATAGCAGACAAAATACCGATAATGATGATTACTACAAGTAGTTCAATAAGTGTGAAACCCTCATTTTCCTTCTTTTTGTTGAGGATGTGTTGGATAAACTTGGCTTTCAATTCGGTTTTCATAAGTGTTTTCCCTGGGATAGGAAGTGGTTGTGTGTTCTAGATGTAACTTACCCACTCCCGTTTTGTTTCATATCACCCCACCAAAAAAACTTTTTAACCAAATATAGCGGTTATAGTTTGGATGCTATTAGTGCTTTGGTAGCAAAGCTGTGCTACCGTGCGAACAACCTGATATTGCATACAATTGAAAAAAACAGATGTAAGTAGGTAGGTATAATTAGACGTAAAATAAAATTTTAGTTCGTAGTGAGCGATTCATCGCTTCTTCAGGATTATCAGGACTAAAGTCCTTACTACAAACTTTAATTTATTTACGCCTAGCTACTGATCAATGAGTAACATCCTCATCCGATTGGCGTTCCAGCATTACGTAACCAAGACTCTCCAAACTCAGCAGCAGCTGTTGCACTATATAAAAGGCTTGTTTCTCATCTGTAGGCTTTAAAGTGACAGGATCTATTGGTCTGAATTGCTTCCAGTGCTGCACTAGAGATATCATCGACTGGGGTTGCTCTAACAAAGGTATCAAGCAAAGTGCTATTGAGCTATCAATACCAACAAATTCCTCAGTTGGCGATAAATATTGACTAATGGGAAACGCTCTAATCTCTGTAATACAGGCTACGAGGTCTTCTCGGAAATTAGGAGTTTTTAACTGAGGATATAGATGCACCTTCGCTACTCGCCAATCAGAGTCAGTCCATTCTGAAACTGGTACGAAAGTTTGTGCTTGGTTGGGATGACCACACCAAAAGTCAATTAGCCGATGAATAGGATGTATAAGTTCAAAAAGCTGTAGTTGCTGTTCTACAGAAATCTCTGGTAAGCTCATCCCCAGAAAAGCAGGTAAATTATCTGGTTCTTTAAACAGATTCATCAAGTCCCACTTACGCCAGTTAACCATGCTGATAAAATCTAGGTCAGCGGCTCTCAAAGCTGTGAACAAATCAGAGATGGTGTAACCTTTATCACCATGAAACAAATAATTCATTAAGATTCGCTCTTTTCCATTTTCTCCTTCATAATTAGAATTCCATGTAGTAGCCTTGAGTTGAACATTATCCTTCAAAGCTTTCATCGTTTCTACTACAATTTCCATTTCTAGGTCTTCTGGATTTTCGTCCATCAAACCCATCATTGTGAAGACTTTCTGAGCGCGGAAATAATTAAACCTCTGGATTGAACTATGCAAATTGCTGCGAATAATACCATCAGATTTTAAAACTGATTTCATTGCTTGTAATGCAACAGTTAAATCAGGAAAAAGATACAGAAGTTCATCACAATTTATATAGTCAAATTGGTAATCTAGCTCTGGTAATTCCTCAATTGGCAATACATGAAACTCTGCATTGTCAAATCCATGATGTTCTAAACGTTGCCGTGCTAATTTAATCGATTCTTCTGATATATCAATTCCAACAACTTTCGCCCCTGGATTAGCTTCTGCTAAGATTAATGATTTATAGCCAGTGCCGCATCCAGCATCTAAAATTACTTTGCCTTTAGGATCGATAACTTTTTGATTCCTCAAATAGTAAGGTGTTACTAAGTTATGAATGTAGAGTAAGTTAGTATCATCTTTAGGAGATTTATCAAGAGGAACTCTTGGATAAGGAGAAGCGTCAAATTGCTGACGAATTTTATCTAGTAAATCAGATGATGGACTAATCATTGAAATTGCTCCTGTTACTAACTTTTTTCTGGTGCATTCCACAGCTACATAAACTCATTTTTGAGTTTTGACACACACGCGAATATTTACCATGCTGCCCAAATTAGCGGCACACCCAACCTTGAGTATTCCCAACTTCTGAGGCTTTCTATCACAACATTAGGATTTATGCATTGAAAACCTGAAACCTTTTCAATAACCGTAGGGTAAGCACTGCCAAACCTACTAGTCCATCAAGCTAAAGCTTGGTATGTAGTAAGCACTGAAGTGCTTAAAACAAGGACTAAAGTCCTTACTACAAACTTATAGTTCCCAACCTAGTAGCAAGTCTGGTAATGTAAGTGTGTGTCCATTTTGCAACACCACTGGAGCTTGGTTTAATCGGTAAACCATTACTATTAATTTGATTACAACAGCCGAATCGCAATTTCCAACCCTTCACATACACCGCTAAGAAAATCTAAATCCAAAGTAGCGATCGCATCACTAGGTTTGTGATAATGTGGATTTCGCAAGAATGCCGTATCTGTAACCATAATTGCTGGATAACCCAAATCCCAGAAAGGTGCATGATCGCTAAGTCTAGTTTGGGGAACTATTAAACCTCGATTCGGCACGGGTAGCCATTGACTAGATACGCCAGCTTTGCGAATATTACGGCTCATGCCAATTAAGTCGGGTAATGTCCGTAAATTGCCAATTAAAGCAATAAAATCACCTCTGTCTGGATAGAAGCGTTCCAGAGGAGAGGGATAATTTTGGGAACCAGGCGTAGAATCCTTATAGCCCAGCATTTCTAGGGAGATCATTAAGCGTAATCGTTGCTTTTGTTGGTGCAACAGGGCTGCATAATCAGCACTACCCAGTAAGCCATATTCTTCCATATCGAAAGCAACTAGCCTTAAGGGATATCTCACAGGTTCAGCAGCAAACTTTCTGGCTAATTCCAGCAACACCGCCACACCTGTGGCATTATCATCAGCCCCTGGTGTTCCGGGAACGCCATCATAATGAGCACCAATTAAAATAGGTGGCAAATCCTTTTTTTGTCGTCTCGCTTGGGAAGGTAAATTTAATATCAAGTTCTTACAAGCTTTACCCCTGACTTCAAAGGTGTGGATTTCCACACTCCCCCATTGGGAAAATTGCTGGCGAATGTATTCTTGGACAAAGAAATGTCCAGCGGTTGCCATGTAAGGATCACGTTCTCGCGCAATCTCACTCAGGGAGGTTTGTAATCGCTCTGTTAAATTCAAATGTTTAAAATACTAGTAATATTAAGGTTTTCAGGCACTCAAAGAACCAGAGCAAGTATTATTAAGGTGCATTTACAAATTTGCAGATACAGTGCATAGAAGTAGTTAGATAACAAGAATTGAGGCTGCTTGGACACACCAATCATCGTCAATGCTATCCTAGTCTTGCAACTATCTCCTCTAGCTGCACTTCTTAGCTTACTGCCTTAATGAAGACTATTATACCATTGAGGTGTTTTCATCCAATAGCACAAAGCTAGAGGTAGTTCCGCCCAATCATAATAAATATATAAGACACTTTAGGAGAAGAGTAACGCATGGGCAAGGTAGTCGGCATCGACTTGGGTACAACCAACTCAGTAGTCGCCGTTATGGAGGGTGGCAAGCCGGTGGTGATTGCCAATGCAGAAGGAATGCGAACAACCCCCTCCGTAGTTGGCTTCAGCAAAGAAGGCGAAAGGGTAGTTGGGCAAATGGCACGGCGACAAACCGTCCTCAATCCACAAAATACCTTTTTCGCAGTCAAACGCTTTATTGGGCGGAAATATGGCGAACTTAATCCTGATTCCAAGCGTGTACCCTACACCATTCGTAAGGATGAAGTAGGTAATATTAAAGTTGCCTGTCCCCGTCTCAATAAAGATTTCGCCCCAGAAGAAATTTCGGCAATGGTGCTGAAGAAATTGGCAGACGATGCTAGTCGCTATTTGGGTGAACCAGTGACAGGGGCAGTGATTACAGTACCCGCTTATTTTAACGATTCTCAACGGCAAGCAACCCGCGATGCTGGCAGAATTGCCGGTTTAGAAGTGCTGCGGATTCTTAATGAACCGACTGCTGCATCTTTGGCTTATGGATTAGATCGGGGTGACACGGAAACTATCTTAGTCTTTGACTTGGGTGGTGGCACCTTTGACGTATCGATTTTAGAAGTAGGCGATGGAATATTTGAAGTCAAAGCTACCAGTGGAGATACGCAACTTGGTGGTAACGACTTTGACAAAATAATAGTAGATTGGTTAGCAGAGCAATTTTTGGAAACAGAAGAGGTAGACTTAAGACGCGATCGCCAAGCTTTACAACGTCTAATGGAAGCGGCGGAAAAAGCCAAAATTGAGCTTTCTGCTGTCAGCGTCACTGATATTAACTTACCCTTCATCACCGCCACGGAAGATGGCCCCAAACATCTGGAAACTCGTCTAACTCGTTCCCAGTTTGAAGGTTTGTGTGGTGATTTGGTAGGGCGATTGCGGACACCAGTGAAACGCGCCCTTAAAGATGCCGGACTTTCACCTAGAGATATTGAAGAAGTGGTGTTAGTTGGCGGTTCTACACGGATGCCAATGGTGAAGCAGTTAGTGCGGGACTTGATTGGCACAGAACCTAACGAAAACGTCAACCCGGATGAAGTAGTGGGAGTGGGTGCAGCAATTCAAGCAGGCATTCTCGCAGGTGAACTCAAAGATGTGCTGCTTTTAGATGTCACACCGTTATCTTTGGGATTGGAAACCATCGGCGGCGTGATGAAAAAACTTATTCCCCGCAACACTACCATTCCAGTCCGGCGCTCTGACATTTTTTCCACGTCTGAAAATAACCAAAATACTGTGGAAATCCACGTAGTTCAGGGCGAACGGGAAATGGCTGCAAACAATAAGTCTTTAGGTCGTTTCAAGCTCTATGGCATCCCGCCAGCGCCACGAGGAATTCCCCAAGTTCAGGTGTCATTTGATATTGATGCTAACGGTATTTTACAGGTAACAGCCCTAGATAGAACCACTGGGCGAGAACAGAGTATCACTGTTCAAGGCGCTTCTACTTTGAACGAGTCAGAAGTGAATCGAATGATTCAAGATGCACAAAAATACGCCGATGTTGATCGCGAACGTAAAGAAAGAGTAGAAAAGCGGACTCGTTCTGAGGCGTTGATTTTCCAAGCAGAACGACAGCTTAGAGAAGTAGCACTCGAATTTGGTATGCAGTTTGCCCGCAGCCGCCGCCAAAGAATTGATAATATTTGCCGAGACCTGAAAGAGAGTCTCAAGGAAAATAGCGATCGCGGTATTGACCAAGCCTACGCCGATTTACAAGATGCTCTCTATGAGCTAAATCGGGAAGTCCGCCAGACTTATGCTGAAGATGAAGATGACGACTTGTTTGGTACAATCCGTGACATCTTTACTGGTGATAAAGATAAAGAACGCGAATCCCCCAGAGATACATATCGGGAACGCGATTCCTATGGTAACGACTATGGCAGAGATTACGGTAAAGACTATGGCAGAGACTATAGCCGAGACAGTCGTTCTTCCTCCTATGACAGCCGTCCTCCACGCAAATCCCGTCCCAGCTACCAAGATAACTGGGATGATGAAGAAGACAATGATTGGTTGTAATACTCCTAATAAACGTTAGAAGTTAGGAGTGAGAAGTTAGAAGTGAGGAGTAATAAATTAAAAATTAAATCTTTCAACTCGTAATTTTCAACTCATAACTCCTAACCCTTAACTCCTAATTAATCCAAAATCGTTCGACCGAGCGCTCACGCCGAAGACTAAAATCTAAAATTTAAATAACTGACTATGCAAAATTTGCCGAATTTCCGCGATTACTACGAGATTTTGGGAGTATCTAAAGATGCCTCTAGCGAGGAAATTAAAAAGGTTTATCGGCGGTTAGCGAGACAATATCACCCCGATCTTAATCCGGGTAATAAAGCATCTGAGGATAAATTTAAGGATATCGGCGAGGCTTATGAAGTCCTTTCAGACACAGCCAAGCGATCGCAGTACGACCAGTTTAGCCGCTACTGGAAGCAAAAAGGCTTTGCGGGCAACAAACAGACACCAAAAGCTAAAACTTGGCAAAGTGCTCCTAGCGATCGCAATGGCAATCAGGACGTAGATCCAAGCCAATTCTCTGACTTTGAAAGCTTTATTAATCAAGTTATCGGCGTCAAAAATAAGAGTGCAGCAAGTAACTCCAATAATGGCAATACTAGCGATCCGTTTCGTTCCCCCAGAACAAAAGTTGCCTACACCGTTAACACTCCACCTCGCACTACCCGTCGAGATATAGAAGCTAGATTAACGCTCCCATTAGAAAAAGCTTATCAAGGTGGTAATGAACGCATTCGTTTGGAAGATGGGCGATCGCTAGAAGTTAATATGCCTCCAGGGATGGTAACAGGTCAAACCATCCGTTTGCGAAACCAAGGCGTTGGTGGTGGCGACCTGTACTTAAAAATAACCGTTGAACCTCATCCATTATTCAAGCTAGAAGGTTTAAATATCGTCTGCCAAGTACCGGTTACTCCCAGCGAGGCAGTTTTAGGAGGACAAGTAGAAGCACCTACTCTTGATGGGCCTGTAAAAATGACTACCCCTCCCGGAGTTAGGTCTGGTCAAAAATTTCGATTAGGCAATAAAGGCTATCCCAGTGAAGACGGTAAACGTGGCGATCAGTTAGTAGAAATTCAAATAGTTACACCGAAAAATATTAGTCAAGAAGAACGAGAACTTTACGAAAAGTTACGGCAAATTGAAACCTTTAAACCTCGTGCTGATTTAATCCGTTAAGGATGAGATAGCATATCCAGCTATTGACCAAAATAATTTGTAATTAATGCTATAAATCCCTGAATTTATTAATGGATAAAAAATGTAATCAATATTTCAAGCCCTCTCATCTATTCGTGGGGACTTAACTATAAATTACGAATTATTTTGACCTCAGCCTTCATCTTGAAAAATAGTTTCTATATCTTGTGAGCCGTGCAATATACGTATAATTTCTATGCCTTCGTCTATTGGACGATAAAAAATTAAATAATTTTTTATCGGAAAACTTCGCAAAAAAGGTGCTAATTCAAACCTTTCTCTGCCCATTTGGGAAATTTAGCCAGTTTTGGAAAACTTTCTCGCAGAGTATCAAAAAGTCTATTAGCAACTTTCAAATTATTTGGCGCTGCATATTTCCAGATATTTTCAATATCTTGCGCTGCTTGAGTAGAAATCCGAAATCGACTCATACAGAATCGCTGTCAGCCAATTTTTCCTGCTCTCGTGCTTTAATATTTGCAAAAAAAGCCGAAACTGACTCGTCATTATATTCAGTATACTGGCCGCTTTCAAGTTGCTTAATCCCAATGTCGATCTGACTCCGTAACGCTTCTAGCTTAAGTTTTTGCAGTTCTTCCTCAAGGCGAGCGAGTTTATCTATCATCTGCTGAAACGCTTGCGCTTCATGTACCACAACCTCCGCTTTCCCGTTTACAGTTAGTACAAGCGGGGATTTTGTGGTCTTGATCCGCTCTAGGTAGTCTTTAGCATTGCGCTTGAAGTCGGTGAGAGTTTGAATATTCTCAAGATTAATTTTGATATCCATCGCATCTAATTAAATGCTTTATAAAATATTTTATCAGATACTTGAGATGCTGTGTCTTCTTGCGTCTTCGCCAATCACAAAGGATTTAGAATATAAAAAATATCTTTGAGCAAGGTGACTCAAACAGCCGTGAACCACAACGGGGCAATGCCACAAAGCAGTAAACCAACTTATTACTCCCTGCTAGGACTGCATCCCTCGGCATCGGTAATCGACATTCGTCGTGCTTATCGGCAACTGAGCAAACGCTATCATCCTGATACTACAGACTTGCCTACTGCGATCGCCACTCTTAAATTTCAGCAAATCAACGAAGCCTACGCTACCCTAAGCCATCCAGAACGGCGGTTAAGCTATGATTCAAAAATTGGCTATTCTCGCTTTGCGGTGATTCAACCACCTCCAGACTTGAACCGTCCCGTCTCGCGTTCTCATGACTGGTCAAAATCAGCTTACCTCGATGCGAGCGATCGCCCTCTCTCATCTGGCGAAATTTTTGCTTTATTTATGCTGGTGTTAACATTTGTAGGTTGTCTTCTACTAGCAATTACCATTGGCTTAACTCGTGGTGATGCTGCTTTCCAAACGCATTTGCTACACCCAACTCCATCTGTACAACAGCAGATTACTCATGTATCGCAACTAATTACCCTTATGGTAATTAAAAATTAAAAGATTTCCTAATCCAAAATCGCAAATTCCTATGCCTCTTCTTCCCTCTGATACCCCGTTATATAATCATCCCCTGCCACAAATTGAACAGTGGCTAAAAGACCAAGGCTGTCAACAAGACGACACACAGAGACATTGCTGGCATGTGCAGCGCCCTAGTTGGAAAGCTGAACTATGGCTCGATGTTGAGCAAATCGTAGTGCGATATGTCCAATCTGGGGAAAATGGACAAGATATCCAACGTTCATTCAAGTATTCTCTTAGTCGGGATGATGTAGAACAAGCGGTGTTTTCTGGGCCATAAGGAAGAGTACAGTTCACCGTAATAAGTGCGTAGTTTACCGCCGTAGGCATCGCCAATTTTATAAAGTAGGTAAACCAAAAAGTTTTTCCCTCTCAAATTAACTTTATTTGCATCGATGCTATTTAGATCGCAGAGTGATTGCACCCTGAAACCACTCAACAACGCCATCTGCCAAGACTCGCGCTAATTTTTGTTGTTCATCGGCGTTGGTTATCCATTCAAATTCTTCGGGGTTGGTCATAAAACCCAGTTCCATTACCACTGATGGTGCTGTAGAGGGACGAGTTAGCGCCAAGTTATTCCAAAATACCCCCATTGATGAACGTCCTAGCTGGTTAACTAGATAATTGTGGAGAAAAACGGCTAGGCTATGGGCTTGGGAATGATACCAAAAAGTTCTAATGCCCTTGGTATTCTCTGCATCTCCATCGTCAGGTACTGCTGTGTAATGTATAGTTAGAGCGATCGCTGGTTGTTGTTGATCAATCATGGCTTGGCGATCAGACAATGCTAGTTCTCTGTCATCTTCTCGCGTCATCACTACTAACGCGCCTCTTAAGACCAGTTCATCACGCAGCAACTTAGATACTGTCAGGCTGACATCTTTAGCTAAATATCCTGTTGGTCCAGCTGCGCCAGTTTCTTGCCCTCCATGTCCTGGGTTAACTAAAATCTTGATACCAGATAATGGTTGTAATTGTACCTGTGCAAAAGCTGGTGAAGAAATGAATATGCAACTGATCGCTAAACCTAAAATTGGTTTCACTGATATAGACTCCTATATGAAATCAGCTTGCACTGCTATGTTTGACGCTAATTATAAAATTGCGTAACCATAAAATGAATAATCGCCCTTAGTAAAAACTTTTTGGTTTACTTAAAGTAGGTATAGCTCACAAAAACGCCCATCCAAAGTGATCGCTTACAATTAAAGTTACTCCTAATCCGATAAAAACCCATGCAAATCGTTCTGTCACCTGAAGTAGAAGCCCTAGTTCAACGCCAAATCACGCTTCGGTAAGTATCAGAACGCGATCGCAGTTATTCTTGCAGGCGTAAAACTCCTGGAACAGCAAGAAGACATCTATCAAGGACGACTACAAGACTTGCAACAAGAAGCGCGTATTGGGTGGGAAGCATCCGGGCGGGGCGAAGTTGTTGAAGTCTTGATTTACACTTTCCCAAACCGCCGCTCCCGTTGTTGGTAGGCACATAAGGCGCGGTGAAACTCAGCCCGGTCAAAATCGGGCCAGAGAGCATCGGTAATGTAAATTTCTCCATAAGCCATTTGCCAGAGAAGGAAATTTGAGAGGCGCATTTCTCCACTGGTGCGAATTAACAAATCTGGGTCAGTAATTCCGGCTGTGTACAAGTGGCTTTCAAACACCTGTTCATCAATTTCATTGGGTTGTAGCAGACCTTGCTGAACTTGTTTGGCGATCGCTTGACAAGCTTGTAAAATCTCCTGCCGTCCGCCATAATTAGTAGCTACTGAAAACCGGATACCCCGATTATCCTTAGTTTCTTCCATTGAACGGGATATTTCTTGTTGGAGCGATCGCGGCAAGTCCTGCAAATTTCCCACAAACTTAATTTGAACATTCTCTTCGACCATTTCCCGCAATTCTTGGCGCAAAACTCTTTGAAACAGAGTCATCAAAAAATCCACCTCTTCCTGTGGTCTTTTCCAGTTCTCTGTCGAGAAAGCATAAGCTGTAAGTGCCTGAATCCCCCAATCTTGACAACAGCGAAGTAAATCTTTGAGAGCATCTACCCCTCGCTTATGACCCATAATCCGAGGTAGACCCTGACGTTTAGCCCATCGACCATTGCCATCCATAATCACTGCAACGTGCTGGGGCAATAGTTCTCGTTTTAAGTCATTAGGTAAATCTTGCAGTTTAGTTTGTTGTGCTGTCATTTTTTATCTCGAGAAGCGGTCGATGGTAATCCGAGTAAACGTGAAACCAGTGCTAGTGTCTTCCCACCTATCTGACGAACAAAACTCAACAGACCAGGAGCAACAGCTTCCCTATCGACGGTTGGGGATAAAAGAGCCTCTAATGACTCTTTCAGTTTCCTAATCGTCAGCGGTCTATTTAGGGTTCCCCGTTCCGCTAAGGAAATGGAACCTGTTTCTTCAGATACGACGACACAAATGCAATTTTCGACCCGCTCAGTAATTCCCATTGCCGCCCGGTGGCGTGTTCCCAACTGGCGCGAGGCTGTGCGTCCCGAAAGTGGTAAAATTATACCCGATGAAACGATCCGTGAGCCACGAATTAATGTTGCTCCATCGTGTAACAAAGTTTTTGGCTGAAAAATTGTCTGGATTAGTTCTTTAGAAACTTCCGCATTTAGCTTTACTCCTGGCACAGAAAAATCTCGCTCATCAATTGGCCCTGTGGTTTCCACAATTAGTAAAGCTCCAATGCGGTTTTTTGACAATTCTTTAACAGCCTCAACAATTTCATCAATTACACTATCAGATTTGGGGATTGCCAGCCGATCGGGTTGAAACAACTGGCGGAATTCGCCACGCCCCAATTGCTCCAAAAATCGTCGAAACTCTGACTGTAGAGCAACTGCCATCGCCACAGCACAACCAATCACCAACTTTTCCAGTACAAAACTTAGCAGAGGTAGTCCTAATCTGCCACTTAGTGCTGAGGCTAGCATTAAGATAATGAATCCCCTCACCATCCATAGTGTTCGGCGCTCACTAATGATAACTAGTATCATGTAAGTCAGCGCCAGCACTAACACAATATCCAGAGTCCCAAGTAGCAAGGACTGTGACCATCCTAGGTTTATCAGCCATTGCTTCCACCAATCTCTCATGACATCTGGATTACACTTTTGCCTCTAATTACATTTAGTCATTAGTCATTAGTCATTGGTCATTAGTTCCTGGCTAATGACTAATGACCAAGGACTAATGACTACATTTTCAGTCTTTCTGGTAGGCGATCTTGTCGAATTAAATCTTCATAAGTTTCACGTTGCAAAATTAAATTTGCTTCGCCATTCGCCACAACAACTGCTGCCGGTCGGGGCAAGCGGTTATAGTTAGATGCCATACTGTAATTGTACGCACCAGTTCCCATAACTACGAGAATATCTCCTGGTTCAGTCTTTGGGAGTAGTGCATTTTTAATCAGAATATCTCCTGATTCACAATGTTTACCAGCAATTGTGACTGTTTGGGTTAAAGGAGAAGACATTTTATTGGCAACTACTGCCCGATAAACTGATTGGTAAGTAATCGGGCGGGGATTATCGGACATTCCCCCATCGATCGCTACGTAGGTACGAATTTCTGGGATAACTTTGGATGAACCAATAGTATAGGCAGTGACGCAAGCTGTGGCAATTAGCGATCGCCCCGGTTCACACAGTAATTTTGGCAAAGGTAAATTTTCGGCTACACAAGCTTCTTGAATTACCTCACAAATCGGTTTCACCCACTCTTCAATGCTGGGGGGATCGTCTGATTCTATATACTTAATACCTAAACCACCACCGACATTTAACTCTGTAAAATTTAACCCATACTTCGCCGCATCACGTAACCACTGTACCATCAGAGCCGCTAAATCTCGATGCGGTTGGCGCTCAAAAATTTGGGAACCGATATGAGCATGTAACCCTAAGCAGTTAAGGAAAGACTGTTTGCTGACAAAAGTAAATAATTCCTCTAACTCATTTGGATCAAAGCCAAATTTACTATCTAGTTGCCCCGTGCGGATATATTCATGTGTGTGACATTCAATACCTGGGGTCAAGCGCAACAAGAATCTAGGCTGTACGGAGGGGGAATTTGCTGTCTCAACAATTTCTACCAAAGTGCGTAACTCATGCCAGTTATCCACCACAATAGTGCAACCGACTTCTGTGGCAAAAATCAGTTCTTCACGAGATTTATTGTTGCTATGAAGATAGATTTTCTCAGGATTGACGCCTGCTTGCAGCGCAGTGTAAAGTTCACCGCCTGATGCGACATCAATTCCTAAACCTTCTGATGCGGCGATCGCACAAACTGCTAAACAATTCCAAGCTTTTGAGGCATACAATACTTGAGATTCGCCCTTGTAGTACTGCTTGAAAGCATCTCGGTATTGCTGACAAGCCGAACGCAGGGTTTCTTCATCTAAAATATATAAAGGTGAACCAAACTGCTCAACTAGGGTTGTGACATCACACCCACCAATTTCCAGGGAGTCATGATTATGAACTCTGGCAGTTAAGGGTAAAAGTTCTTGATTAGGCGATGGATTTGCCTTGGTGTCGTGCCTGTGAGGTAAATATTGACTTCCAGAATGTTGAACCCCAGTGGGGTGAGTCGATACCATAACTATAAAAATTGTCCTTGTTCAAATTAGGGGCTTTGAGTTAGTCTCCCGATTCCCAGTTTACAAAGGGTTTGTAATCTTATTCAATAAATGTGATCTCATTAGATTTAGAAATTAAATTACTGACACTAGAAAATCTCAGTGCTATTCTAGAACTCGATCAAGCCTGTTTTGGTGGACTTTGGACTCGGGACGGTTACAAACGAGAATTGGATAGTCCCAACAGCGATTTACTCGGTTTATTTTCCCCATCCTCCAGCACAAGTTTGCTAGGAATGGGTTGCTTTTGGTCAATTTTAGAGGAAGCCCACATTACAATTTTGGCGGTTCATCCCCAATATCACCGTCAAGGAATGGGTGCAGCTTTACTATATTCACTCATTAAGACAGCTTGCGATCGCAAAATGGAGCGAGCTACCCTCGAAGTCCGAGCCTCCAACTTGGCGGCAATATCTTTATATCAAAAATTTGGCTTCAAAACAGCAGGGCGGCGGCGGCGTTACTACCAAGATAACGATGAAGACGCGTTAATCCTTTGGATGTCAGACCTGCAACACCCCCATTTTCAAAGGACTTTGGACAATTGGCATACCCTAGTTAGCGATCGCTTGGGCAAATCCTCTTGGCACTTGCTTTTTAGGTAGTTGAGGATTATTAATTTTGAATTATCCGGGTTGATGATCAGCTTCAGCAAAAAAATGCAACTTTGCTGCGTTTTTTAAATTTAAATATTTTATAAAAAACTAGAAAAATATAATATAAACCTATGCAAATAGGTTTTGGTTGATATTTAAAAGAAAATATGTTATTAGTAGTTGTTTGGGATTGAGTGAATCAACTCTCAATGTAAGCAGTGAACTGTTTGTAATAAATCCCAAAAAGGCTGGTGAACTAAAGCTCCTCAGTACACTAGCCAGATAAAAGTAGTCAATAGTTAACAATTAGCCCATCACCCCAAGTCATAGCTTCAGGATGTCTATAATCTGTTATACAGGCATCCAAAAGCTTTGCCTGTGCTAAAATCAGCATACCGGCACGACCGCAGGTGATGGGAAAAATGCCATGTTTGAACGCTTCACAGAAAAAGCCATTAAGGTAATCATGCTGGCCCAAGAAGAGGCCCGCCGTTTAGGTCACAACTTTGTTGGAACCGAGCAGATCCTCCTGGGTCTGATTGGCGAAGGCACTGGAGTGGCTGCCAAGGTGCTGAAATCAATGGGCGTCAATCTCAAAGATGCCCGAATTGAAGTTGAAAAAATTATAGGACGGGGATCAGGCTTTGTTGCCGTGGAAATTCCGTTTACGCCACGGGCAAAGCGAGTTTTAGAACTCTCCTTGGAAGAAGCACGCCAACTGGGGCATAACTACATTGGCACCGAGCATCTGCTGTTGGGCCTAATCCGCGAAGGGGAAGGTGTCGCAGCCAGGGTGCTAGAAAACCTCGGTGTGGATCTATCTAAGGTAAGAACCCAAGTCATCCGTATGTTGGGAGAAACTGCCGAAGTTTCACCAGGTGGCTCATCCGGGCGCACAAAAACCCCGACTCTGGATGAATTTGGCTCAAACCTGACCCAGATGGCGATTGACAATAAGCTCGATCCAGTGGTGGGACGCGCCAAGGAAATTGAGCGGGTGATCCAGATATTGGGTCGCCGAACCAAAAATAACCCAGTGCTGATTGGGGAACCAGGGGTTGGTAAAACTGCGATCGCTGAAGGTTTAGCTTCACGCATTGCCACCAAAGATGTCCCTGACATCCTGGAAGATAAACGCGTCGTCACGTTGGATATTGGTTTGCTCGTAGCAGGAACCAAGTACCGGGGTGAATTTGAAGAACGCTTGAAAAAAATCATGGATGAAATCCGCTCTGCGGGTAATGTCATTCTCGTGATTGATGAGGTACACACCTTAATTGGTGCGGGTGCAGCAGAAGGTGCCATTGACGCAGCGAATATCCTCAAGCCAGCTTTGGCAAGAGGTGAGTTGCAGTGCATCGGTGCTACAACCCTAGATGAATACCGGAAGCACATCGAGCGAGATGCAGCTCTAGAGCGGCGTTTCCAGCCAGTAATGGTTGGTGAACCTACAGTTGATGAAACAATTGAAATTTTATATGGTCTGCGCGAACGCTACGAGCAACACCATAAACTGAAAATCTCCGACGAAGCATTGGTAGCGGCGGCGAAGTTATCAGATCGTTACATTAGCGATCGCTACCTCCCAGATAAAGCCATCGACTTAGTTGATGAAGCTGGTTCTAGGGTGCGCTTGATTAACTCCCAACTGCCACCCGCAGCTAAGGAGTTAGACAAAGAACTGCGTCAGATATTAAAAGAAAAAGATGATGCGGTGCGCTCTCAAGACTTTGATAAAGCTGGAGAGCTGCGCGATCGCGAAATGGAAATCAAAGCCGAAATCCGGGCGATCGCTCAAAGCAAGACCAATGCAACAGGCACAGAAGGTGAAGAACCTGTAGTTACAGAAGAAGACATTGCCCACATTGTCGCTTCTTGGACTGGAGTACCGGTGAACAAACTCACCGAATCTGAATCTGAAAAGCTGCTGCACATGGAAGACACCTTGCATCAGCGTTTAATTGGTCAGGATGAAGCTGTGAAGGCAGTTTCACGGGCAATTCGTCGCGCTCGTGTCGGTTTGAAAAATCCTAATCGACCCATAGCTAGCTTTGTCTTCTCTGGGCCTACTGGTGTAGGTAAAACCGAGTTGGCGAAGTCCTTAGCTGCTTACTTCTTCGGTTCCGAAGAAGCGATGATCCGCTTAGATATGTCCGAATACATGGAGCGTCACACCGTCAGCAAGCTGATTGGTTCCCCTCCAGGTTATGTTGGCTATAACGAAGGTGGTCAGCTGACCGAAGCCGTGCGGCGACGACCTTACACCGTGGTGTTGTTCGACGAAATCGAAAAAGCGCACCCCGATGTATTCAACATGCTGCTGCAAATTTTGGAAGACGGTCGGTTAACTGATGCCAAAGGTCGCACGGTGGACTTCAAGAACACCTTGCTGATTTTAACTTCCAATATTGGTTCTAAGGTAATTGAAAAAGGCGGTAGCGGTATCGGCTTTGAATTCTCCGAAGATGCCAGCGAGTCAACTTACAACCGGATTCGCTCTTTAGTCAACGAAGAACTCAAGCAGTACTTCCGTCCAGAGTTCCTCAACCGACTCGATGAAATTATCGTCTTCCGTCAGTTGAACAAGCCGGAAGTGACCCAAATCGCCGAAATTATGCTCAAGGAAGTATTTGGTCGTCTGACCGAAAAGGGTATCACCTTAGAAGTCACAGACCGCTTCAAGGATCGGTTGATCACTGAAGGTTACAGTCCTAGCTACGGCGCAAGGCCATTACGTCGGGCAATTATGCGCCTGTTAGAAGATAGCCTAGCAGAAGAAATTCTGTCTGGTCGTATCAAAGATGGCGATACAGCCTTAGTTGATGTGGATGAAAATGGCATTGTTCAAGTTAGTTCTCAACAGCGTCGGGAATTGTTACCCCAAGGTGTTGAGTAAAATTTAGAGTTTGGGATTTAAATCTCAAATAAAAAATTAGAAAACGGTAGAGTATGTATTGCTCTACCGTTTTTCTGTTTGGAGGGTACAATTGACGGTCATATTTCACTCTTTTTCGCAGTTATTCTCTTACTGTGCTGTTTAAATAGTTATTTAATTTTAATTAGATGGAGGGTTGCTTAAATTTTGACATATTTCAGATATAAAAATTTTCAAATTTTGGGTAACTAGATCGTAGTCACTACTTTTATAAAAATCTTTCAGAGAACTTAGTTCAGTTTTGACTGGTGTTTTATCTATACTTTCTTGTGATTCTAAATTATTTTTTCCTATTTGTTTATTTGGATTTTTTTGACTGAACTCTACTTGAAGTTTGTTACCATGCCAAATTTGGTTATTAAGATTGGTGACTAAATTTTGTGCAACCTCTAGACTATCTAGTTTGACATAGGTATATTTATTTGTTGTGCCCTTGATGTTTACCCTCATACATTTACCAATCTTTTCACATTCTTGTTTTATATATTCCTCAGTGCATTCGGGTAGATTTTTTATAATAATATCATGAGATATTTTTGGTTTGAGTGTTAAATTATTATATGTAATTTGGCTAATATTTTCGACTACTTGCTTCTCGTAATCTAAATTTTCTATTTCAACATTAACGTATTTTCCGTTACCATCTTTATGATTTACTAATTCTATTGTTTTTACTTGACTACCATTATTAGTAAATATTTTAATTAAATCATTTTTCACTAAATCATCTTCTTTACCTTCAATAGCCCAACTCTGTAAAAATATGCTAATTGTCATTGTCTTTAGACTATAAAAATGTACAAAAAATTATAAATAAAATAAGTGTAACAGTAATATTAATATTACTAGTATGAACCTTAACTATGAATCATTAATCCGAGATACGATATTCTCGTATGCAGCATCTCTATGACTAGCAATATTCCTTAATTTCATAATTTTCCTAATAATTTCTTTCATTGGACGTTTATTATGTCCTATTGAGTCTAGACAAAAATCTAGTTTTTCCAGATTTGTACCTCCATAATTTTTTTGTTTGTTATTGATAATTGACTTAATTTCACCAAAATTTCCTCTTTCGATGGTAATATCACCTTTTTGTTCTTGAGCCTTTATAAACACATCAATCATCAATTCAATTTGAAAATTGGCATATCTACAAAACTCTAAAAAGTCATCATCAATTCTAGCTCTGACCATCATCCTATAGTCAAATTCAAGTTGTTTCCTCAGCCATTCATTCTTCTTAAGATAATCCAAAGCAAAATATGGAATTATTGACATATATTGCTGAACTCGCTTATATGATTCATAATCATTAACTTTGATATAATTTTCTAAATTGTTAAGTTTCTCTTTGAGATTTTCAATTTCTTTAAACAAATCTCCTTCCATCATAAAAGCACTTTTCCTTAATTGCTTAGTTATGTCTGGCTAAAGCTAACCAGATTTTTATATTGCTTTATATATTTTCTATATATTGGGTCATCTTTTCCTTTAACCATAGAAATAAACTCTATCTTGCCTCGAAGTACTTGCTGAAAAGTTGGTTTGTCTTTTGTAAGTAATCTACTTTTAGCTTCATATTTTGTTAAATACTCTTCTTCAGCAGCTTCTAGTCCGAATTTAGACCAAGCATGTAGCATAGCGCGAATATGACGTACATAGTTGCGGTCAACATTAGGAAACTGATTCGTCGTTAATCCTGTTACTTCTTGATGATTCCCTTTGCTTTGCAGCCTTATTTTCTTTTCATTTACCTCAAATCCATTATCATTAATAATTGATAGTAATCTATTACCAATAAAAATTTTATCTACTTCTTCAGCTACTATATATGCTAATTCTTCAGGAAACTTAGGTAAAGTTGTTGAGAAAGTAATATCATCTGCATACCTTGTATAAGTTGCTTTGTACTCTTTAGCTAAACGTTGCAATTGACTATCCATCTTGGCACAAATCATATTAGTCACGATGGGTGAACTTGGCGCACCTTGAGGTAACTGATTGTTATGACAACAAATCTGTGCTAAAACTGTCGCTACATCTGGATGTAAACCATAGGGTGTAGCCATAAACATACCCCGGACTCGACCAAAATTAATCGACGGAAAAAAATCAGTTAAATCAAGATTTAGAACATAGCGTTTTTTAGTATGAGCTTGAGCATTAGTTACAATATTTTTCCCCATCACAAACCCATGCACTGATGGTTTTATCTCATACACTGTTTGTAATACTTGATTAAGTTTTGTCTGAATAATTTTAAGTGCAGTTATCGGAGTTGATATCTGACGAATACCACCAGACTTTTTAGGAATCTCAAAAGTTTTATAACGTTTGTCAGTTTCAACAAGATATATATGATAAACAAGCCGAGGATAGGAAACCTCTAAAAGGTCAGCTATATCCATCGGTTGTTTGAGAGAGTAAAATTTCTCTCGTAAAGATTCGGGGCTATCTGTAAGAAGTAACTGAGAGTTTTTTTTCACTTTGTCCCCTGAGTTATCCTTAATCAGCTATCTTTTTAGCGATGTAACAACAATATTTAGATTTAGCATTGACATAGTTATCATGCTAATTTCTACGATTGAAAATAAAAAAATATCACTTGCGGATGTATTCTCGCCTATTCGTATAAGGATCAAGAGCAATTTAGAAGGCTAAAAAGCTCGTAAAGCTGACCGTGAAATACACCGTCGCAGGATCAACAACGGAAATCAATACCTATTCCCGCAAGTGATTGAAGTGGTTTGTCTAAGGAATCATTGCTAATGATTCAGACTTACCTTTTGGTTATGTTACAGGCAAATGAACTCAAAGTATTGCGTGAAAATAACTAAATTAGTGGTAGGTTGGGCTGAGTAATAAAGAAACTTAACAAATCCTATTGGTATCGTTGGGTTTATTGCCTCAGACCAACTTATATAAATTTTTGTTTTTATCGTAATTGTGGAATTTAGCTGTTTTCAGTGTAAATCCTGGAAATACAAAAAACTTAACCCTTAATCATGAGTGGAATTAATCGTCAAATTAGCCTTGACGTTAGACAAGTTTCCAAGCACATAGCAGGTACGCCTCAAAGTCAAAGACTTCTCAAACGAGGACTTGCCGCTCATGTATTTAACGATGAACCTACAATGAATAGAGTTACTCAAGCCATAATAGAAAATGGGCAGTTCACCGGAATAATTCGAGGATATGACCGTTATGGGATGTTTTTTAATGAACCAATAGGTTATAGAATCAGTCCAGATGGTAGCCGTATTTTACTTTACTATGGGGAGATAAAAATCAATGCAGACGACCAATACCACGTCATCCCCCGCACAAGACCCAGTGAAGAATAACTGGGAATTTACAGAAGTATGGATAGATCCAATGTTATCTCCTCCATATATTCTTTTATTGCTTTGCGACAGTGAAGATAACTGTCAAGTTTATGATCCGGCGCAGGGTTATAAAATTGTATTTTCTAGTAATGACTATAATGCAGCCAAGTTATGGTTACTAGAAGATGAGTATGAACCAATTGAAGGTAGGCTTTTAGCTACTGAATTAGTCTAAGTTACTAAAGACTTTTTAGAGAAGATGATTGAGAACACTTGTGTAAGTCTTTGTCAATATCGGAGAATATCAAGAATCATTGGGAGAAATCAATCGTCATGAGTGTGATAGTTGCTAAGTGGACGATTGACGAATATCACCGGATGATTGACGCTGGCATTTTGAGCGATCGCAAAGTGGAACTACTTTAGGGAGAAACCGTATTAATTCCACTCATAGCCCAAATGCTGTTTCAAAAATACCAAGGTGCGATCGTTCACCAGTTCTGCGGCTTCCGATTTTCCATTCCTTTTCCCCATAAAGTTTTAACCCAGTTGAAGAGGCTGAACAGATTTTAGCAATACCTCCCGCTCTCCTTGTTCTCTTCTGGTCAACATGAGCTAGCGTATCTCACAAGTTTCTCAAATTGTTCTCCTATCATCATAACTGTGAGACTCGCAACATCTGAAGCGACGAGAGGCTCAAACGATGAATGCAGAATCTGCTGTTAAGAGGAACAACACGACAAAAACACCCTCCGTAACTCGCGGTGATAAGCGCTTTAAAATGCTGGAAGCAACTATAAAACGCTACCAGTATCAACAGGATGCACTCATTGAGATATTGCATAAAGCGCAAGAACTGTTTGGTTATTTAGAAAACGATGTATTAATTTACGTTGCTCATAATCTCAAACTGCCACCTAGCCGAGTTTATGGTGTTGCCACTTTCTACCATTTGTTTTCACTTGCCCCTAGCGGCGTACATACCTGCGTGGTGTGTACGGGTACAGCTTGTTACGTTAAAGGCGCTGAAGCTATCCTGGCAAATTTAGAAAAGTCTATTCACATCCACGCTGGTGAAACCTCAGCAGATAGACAAATTTCACTGCTAACAGCAAGGTGCCTGGGTGCTTGTGGAATTGCACCTGCTGTAGTGTTTGATGGTACCGTTTTAGGCAATCAAACTGCTGAATCAGTCCTTGATCGCATCAAAGGATGGTTACAAGATGGATCTACCTGAGTTAATTGAAATTGCACAACAAGAAAGTGCTTCAGAGAAACCTGTGCAAATTCGTTGTTGTGTTGCGGCTGGTTGTCTGTCTGCCAATTCACAAGCCGTCAAACAGCGTTTGGAAGAAGCTGTCACAGCAGAAAATTTGGCGGAAAAAGTAGAAGTTCGTGGCGTTGGCTGTATGCGTTTGTGCTGTCAAGGGCCATTAGTACAGATTGAGAGAAACACCGAATCAGAAAGTCTAGGTACACTTTACGAGAAAGTCACACCTGATGATGCACCCTCAATTATTGCTGCTCTGAATGGGGGAGAGACAACAGTCCAACAAGGTGATTTAACTCATCCATTTTTTACATACCAGATGCCGATTGTTTTAGAAAACAGTGGCAAAATCGATCCAGAACGCATTCAATCTTATATTGCCGCCAAAGGTTATCAAGGGCTTTACCATGTCTTGCGGGAGATGAATCCTAGCGAAGTAGTAGATGCTATTACCCGCAGTGGTTTACGGGGACGTGGTGGTGCTGGTTATCCTACAGGTTTGAAATGGGCAACAGTTGCTAAAGCAAAAGGCGATGCCTACGGCGAGCGATCGCATAGTGTCTCGTTGGCGCAGCCTATCGTAGAAAAGAGAAGCGATCGCAAATTTGTAATCTGCAATGCCGATGAAGGCGATCCGGGGGCGTTTATGGATCGCAGCGTCTTAGAAAGCGATCCCCATCGCGTTTTGGAAGGAATGGCGATCGCAGCCTATGCTGTAGGCGCAAACCAAGGCTACATCTACATCCGGGCAGAATATCCCATCGCCATCAATCGTTTGCAAACTGCAATTCGTCAAGCACAACGCCTTGGCATCTTAGGCAGTCAAATTTTCGATTCTAGCTTTGATTTCAAAATTGATATTCGTATTGGTGCTGGTGCTTATGTATGTGGTGAAGAAACCGCTTTAATGGCTTCTATTGAAGGTAAACGCGGTACTCCTCATCCCCGTCCACCTTACCCTGCCGAGTCTGGTTTGTGGGGCTATCCAACCTTAATTAATAACGTTGAAACTTACGCCAATATTGCACCCATTATTCGCAAAGGTGCTGAATGGTTTGCTAATATTGGCACTCAAAAGAGCAAAGGCACAAAGGTTTTCGCTCTAGCTGGCAAAATCCGTAACACAGGTTTAATAGAAGTACCGATGGGAACTTCACTGCGGCAAATTGTGGAAGCAATGGGCGGTGGCGTACCAGATGGCGGTGTGGTAAAAGCAGTCCAAACTGGTGGCCCTTCTGGGGGATGTATTCCAGCAGCAGCTTTTGATAGTCCGGTGGATTATGAATCACTCACTCAACTTGGTTCAATGATGGGTTCCGGCGGCATGATTGTCATGGATGAAACTACCAACATGGTGGATGTCGCCCGCTTTTTCATGGAATTTTGCATGGATGAATCTTGTGGTAAGTGCATTCCCTGTCGGGTGGGGACGGTGCAGTTATATAAATTGTTGACAAAAATTAGTGAAGGTAAGGCATCCTTTGCTGACTTGGAACTGCTAGAAGAACTCTGCGACATGGTAAAACATACCAGCTTGTGCGGTCTTGGTCAGTCTGCACCTAATCCGGTATTTAGTACCTTGCGTTATTTCCGTGATGAATATTTGGCTTTGATTAAAGAAACCGCCATATCTAAATAGGTGGGTCAAATGTTTACCAAAATTTTCTTCGGCATTGGTGCATTGCTGGCGATCGCATTCATAGTTTTAGTCATCATTCAGATAAAGAACCAAAAAGAAGTGAGTAAGATTTGGCGATCGCTAGAATCGTCACCAACAAGCGATCGTTTCACTGAACACAATTCAGAGTTCTTTCAAGCAAAGATTGAGCGGGCTGAGTTTTGTTGAGTATAGCAGGAGGCAGGAGGTTAAACATTACTGTTCCTAACATTTACACTCTCAAAATGTCCTAATCTATATGCTCTTTACCGGAACTCAAAACAATCACTCTTGTGTTGATGAATGACTAAAAAAGTGAGGTAAAAATGGCAGTCAAAACTTTAACAATCAATGAACAATTAATCAGCGCCCGTGAGGAAGAAACCATTCTCCAAGCAGCGCAGGATGCAGGGATTCACATTCCGACTTTGTGTCACCTAGAAGGAGTTGGAGATGTTGGGGCTTGTCGGCTTTGTTTAGTAGAAATTGCTGGCAGTAATAAACTTCAACCTGCTTGTGTGACGAAAGTTACTGAGGGTATGGAAGTTGAGACAAATAGCGATCGCTTACAAAAATATCGTCGCACAATTATCGAAATGTTATTTGCTGAAGGTAATCACATTTGCTCGGTTTGCGTAGCCAATGGTAATTGCGAATTGCAAGACTTGGCGATTGAGATGGGTATGGATCATGTGCGGTTAGATTACCATTTCCCCGATCGCAAAGTCGATGTTTCTCACGATCGCTTTGGTGTTGATCATAACCGTTGTGTTCTTTGCACTCGTTGCATCCGTGTTTGTGACGAAATTGAAGGAGCGCACACTTGGGATATGGCGGGTAGAGGCACAAATTCACATGTAATCACTGATTTAAATCAGCCTTGGGGAACCTCAGATACTTGTACTTCCTGCGGCAAATGCGTTAATGCTTGCCCGACAGGTGCGCTTTTTAACAAAGGATCAAGCGTCGGAGAAATGAAACGCGATCGCGCCAAGCTTGATTTCCTAGTTACAGCACGGGAAAAACAACAATGGCTTATTTAGTCACTAATCATAAATTAGCACAATGAGGTAAATCTAATGTTACGCCGCATCTTAAAAACTTTTTGGTGGCTCCTATTGCTGGGAATATTAACAATATATATATACCTGGGTTTAGCAACTTTCACATCTCAACAGGCGATTGCTGCTGTTATTCAATTAGAAGAAGCGCCAGGAGAAATAGTATATCGCTCACAGCAAAAATTGAATGATGAATTAGGAAATTATTGGCAGGTTGTCTTGTTTAAGCGAGTTAATTCTAATAGCAAGAAAATATCTTCAATAAATCTCCGGTTGGTGGGATTTCCCGGTTCTCAGGAACTGGCCCATCCCTTACCCTTGAAGATTACTAGTGATACAGGTAAAGTATTGACTGCTCCCGATATTTTCCTCGATGAAGCACCAGCACCAACTATTGGTCAGTATGACTTCAAGGATGTTTTACCTCAATTGCCAACGGAAGATTTGTTGATTGGTATACCTGTAGGTAAACAACACTTCATCAATCTATCAATACCTCAATACATCGTGCAGGAATGGCAAGAAGTGGCACTAAAGTCCTAAGTCCTAAGGTCAAAATTCATTTGCTCCTCAAAAAAAGAAAATGGCTCGTTTAAAATTAGCGACGGTTTGGCTAGGCGGCTGTTCTGGCTGTCATATGTCTTTTCTCGATTTGGATGAATGGCTGATTGATTTAGCACAACAAGTAGATTTAGTTTTTAGTCCCTTTGCTGATGCCAAAGAATATCCTCAAGGGGTGGATGTGGTGTTAGTTGAGGGTGCAGTTGCCAATGAAGATCATCTGCAA
Source organism: Nostoc sp. UIC 10607 (assembly GCF_047228265.1). Lineage (NCBI taxonomy): Bacteria > Bacillati > Cyanobacteriota > Cyanophyceae > Nostocales > Nostocaceae > Nostoc > Nostoc sp. UIC 10607. The sequence continues at coordinate 220,682 of NZ_JBIQNW010000002.1, forward strand.
ATGATTCAGATAGTAAGAAAGCGATCGCACATTCTTGTTTCCTTTGGTGATTGTGCTGTTACTGGTAATGTTACTGCTTTACGCAATCCTTTAGGTAGTGCTGAACCGGTTCTTCAACGTTGTTACATCGAAGCAGCAGATATTCACGGCACAATTCCCCATGAACCTGGTATTGTGCCAACCTTGCTAGATCGGGTGATACCAGTACATACAGTAGTACCAGTTGATGTGTACTTACCAGGATGTCCACCTTCAGCAACTCGGATTAGAGCAGTGTTAGAGCCACTGTTAAGGGGAGAAAAACCACAGCTAGAAGGACGTGAATTTATCAAGTTTGGTTAACTTCACAAGTTACTCAGATTATTTATCTAAGTTGGAGTGAGGCAATTACAAAAGGATCTTAAAAGCAATTTATACCCATATTGCATCAGCAATATTAGAAATTTGCTTGACCTGAACTAGTTATGAAAAAAGTAATCATTGACCCAGTTACCCGAATTGAAGGACACGCCAAAATCACTATTTATCTAGATGACACGGGACAAGTAAGCGATGCTCGTTTTCATGTCACAGAGTTTCGTGGTTTTGAAAAGTTTTGTGAGGGCCGTCCGCTTTGGGAAATGCCAGGAATTACAGCGCGAATTTGTGGGATTTGTCCGGTGAGTCATTTATTAGCATCAGCAAAGGCAGGCGATCGCATTCTTGCGGTTACAATTCCTAAAGCTGCTGAAAAACTGCGCCGTTTGATGAACTTGGGACAAATTATCCAATCCCACGCCTTGAGTTTCTTCCACCTCAGCGCCCCAGATTTATTATTAGGAATGGATAGCGACCCCCAAAAACGCAATGTATTTGGCTTAATTGCAGCCGAACCAGAACTGGCGCGTGGAGGAATCCGCTTGCGTCAATTTGGACAAGAGATTATTGAACAATTGGGAGGGCGCAAGATACATCCATCATGGGCGGTTCCTGGTGGTGTCCGCGAACCCTTATCCGAGGAAGGACGCACCCATATTCAGAACCGCATCCCGGAAGCACGCACCACAATATTAGATGCACTGGGTAGGTTTAAAGGCTTACTCAATGATTATCAAAGAGAAGTGCAAACCTTTGGTAATTTTCCTAGCTTATTTATGGGTTTAGTCACTCCTGATGGTTTGTGGGAAAACTACGACGGACATATTCGTTTTGTAGACAGCGCCGGGAATATTATTGCTGATAAACTCGATCCAACTCATTATCAAGAATTTATCGGTGAAGCAGTTCAACCAGATTCTTATTTAAAATCTCCCTACTATCGCCCTTTAGGTTATCCTGACCAGAGCGACCATTGTCGTTTAGATAGTGGTATTTATCGGGTAGGGCCGCTAGCACGTCTGAATATTTGCAGTCATATTGGTACACCTTTAGCTGATGCAGAATTGAGAGAATTTAGAGACAGAGGAAAAGGCACTGTCACCTCATCATTTTTCTATCACTATGCCCGGTTAATTGAAATTCTGGCTTGCATTGAACGCATAGAAATTATCATAGATGACCCAGATTTAATGTCTAAAAAATTGCGTGCTGATGCTGGCATTAATCAATTAGAAGGAGTGGGTGTAAGTGAAGCACCACGTGGGACATTATTTCACCATTATCAAGTTGATGAAAATGGCTTACTTCAGAAAGTAAATTTAGTAATTGCCACAGGTCAGAATAATTTAGCAATGAATCGCACAGTAGCGCAAATCGCGCGGCATTTTATTCACGGTTCAGAAATTGCTGAAGGGATGTTAAACCGTGTTGAAGCGGGAATCAGAGCTTTTGACCCTTGTTTGAGTTGTTCAACTCATGCGGCAGGACAAATGCCTTTGCATATTCAATTAATTGGGACAGATGGGAATATTGTAAATGAAGTTTGGCGAGATTAATCTATTCTGAATTCTTGCTTGAAAACAATACAGCCACAAAAGTTCTCTTGTAACATTCAATATTTCTTCTTCTGTGATTTGCATTCCAAAACGCAAATCTACCGGGCGCGATAATGCCTAATGGTAGGATAACAGAAGCATGAAAGCGTGAATACAAAACTCCTCATTTCTCCTCAAGAACTCACGTCGCTGTCAGCAGAAAAATCGTCACAGGCTGTCATTATCGATACGCGAACTCCCGAAGATTATGCTATTTCTCATATTCCTCAATCCATAAATATTAGAGATTTTTTCACCTATCTTTTAGAGAATTCCTCTCCAGAAGGATTAAAGGTATTGCAAGAGTATTTTGCAGAAATTATGAGCAAGCTGGGAATATCGGGTGCAGAACGGATAATTGTGTATGAAGATGCTTTAAATAGAGGTTATGGTCAATCTTGTCGAGCAGCTTTCTTACTGAAGTATTTGGGTTGCACTCAGGTATCTATCTTACACGGAGGATATAGAGCATGGCTCAGAGAGGGATTATTTACTACCGATGAAGTACCATTACGTGAAAGCAGCATATTTAGATTGCATCCCAACGCTGACATGATGGTGACTACCGCCGAGATGTTGCAAGCAATTGACAATCCAGCAATTATTAAATTAGATGTGCGCGATCGCAACGAATGGCTTGGGCTAAGTTCTTCTCCCTACAATCCTGATTTTTGTCCCCGCAAAGGTAGAATCCCTAACTCTGTATGGTTAGAATGGCATCATCTAATGAATTCTGAATCGGAAATCCCCACGTTCCGATCGCCAGATGAAATCCGAGAAATTTGTCAGTCAGTAGGTATTACTTCAGAGTCCATTGTGTATATTTACTGCTTTAAGGGTTCAAGGGCTGCTAATACATTAATAGCCCTTGAACAGGCTGGAATTTCTGGCAGAAATTATTTTGGCTCTTGGAATGAATGGTCTCGTGATTTTTCACTACCTATTGATAATAGATTAATGTGAGCTTCAGATAGTTAGCGAATCAATTTTAGGTGCATTTTCCCTGCGCGTAGGCGTAGCCCAACCTAGGCATCGCAGACGAGGTTTCTTGCTGTTAGATAGATACTTTAACTAGCCTGTTTGCATTTAGGAGCTGGAGAAACTGCCCAAGGATGGTTACATACTGAGATGGATTCATCGAAAATTGTGCCTTCCCCACAGTCAAAGTCAAACTTTGTAAAGGATTTCCCGTCTTGGCTGAAATCTACGCAACGGAAGAATTTGGTACAGTCCTCTGGATTGACGAAAAATCCCTCAGATGTACATTTGCCAGCCAGTGCAGTGCTGTTGCTATCCGTAGCAGGTGCAGGACTGTTGCTATCAGCAGCGAGTGCAGGGCTAATGGCGACCCACATTGCTAAAATCATTGCACAACAGCACAACAGTATTTTTTTCATGGGTTCTTTTTACTTATAAATTACGAGTTGGTGTATCAATTTGAATATATTCTCAGCATAAAAGTGAGAATGCAAGGACAGATAAGACAGTTAAAGAAAAAACCAGAAAATTTGTCGATTGAGCAGTTCTTCACAAGTTCTTCAAGTTTTTTGCATAACTTGAAAGTAGTGTTAGACAGCCAAAAACTATGAATTGCAATGCGATGGGCTACGCGCCGCCGGAGGCGATCGCCATTGGTTACGGTAATGAATTGCGTAGCGATGATGGCATTGGGCAACGAGTAGCTAAGGCGTTGCATCTATCAAACGTGAAATCTCTTGCTGTCCACCAACTCACCCCTGAACTGGCTGAAGCTTTAGCAAATGCTGATTTGGCAGTCTTTATCGATGCTTGTTTCACCTCTGAAAGTTCTCAGGTACAAGTACAATCGCTTTCACCTGAATCTTTCAAGATTATTGCAGGGCATATAGGCGATCCGCGATCGCTCTTAGCTCTGACTCAAGCTGTATACGGTCGTTGTCCGCCAGCTTGGTGGATAAAAGTACCAGGAGTAAACTTTGAATTAGGTTGCTACTTATCACCATTTGCTGAAATTGGAGTAGCGATCGCCCTAAAAAAAATTACCCAAATTATAGACGAAAATTTCAGCTTACTTCTTTAAAATTTTCCTGAACGGTTACTTTCCACCACAGGTAACAGCGAATCATGCAAAAGCCTATCCAGTCATCCGTTGATCGCGCCTATGATATTTTGCGAACCGAGAAAGCTAATCCCCTTGATGCTATCTTTGCCGCAAAAAGTGTTGCTGTAATTGGTGCTAGCGAAAAAGCTGATAGTGTTGGACGCACCCTGCTATGGAATTTGATTAGCAATCCTTTTGGTGGAACTGTTTTCCCTGTCAATCCCAAGCGGCACAGCATATTGGGAATCAAAGCATACCCGACTATCTTTGATGTTCCAGAACTAGTGGATTTAGCAGTTATTGCCACCCCAGCACCAACAGTCCCAAGCATTATTAATGAGTGTGTGGATGCAGGTGTCAAAGGTGCAATTATTCTTAGTGCTGGTTTTAAAGAAGCTGGTGCAGAGGGTGTAGCTTTAGAACAGCAAATACTTGAGCAAGCACATCGTGGCAAAATGCGGATTATTGGCCCGAACTGCTTAGGTGTGATGAGTCCACGAACAGGTTTAAATGCAACTTTTGCCAGTACAATGGCACGTCCTGGAAATGTCGGCTTTATTAGTCAAAGTGGAGCGCTTTGCACTGCTATCCTTGATTGGAGTTTTCGGGAAAACGTCGGATTTAGTGCCTTTATTTCCCTTGGTTCAATGCTGGATGTGGGTTGGGGAGATTTGATTTACTATTTGGGTGATGACCCGCATACCAAAAGTATTGTCATTTACATGGAATCAATTGGGAATGCGCGATCATTTCTCTCAGCAGCGCGGGAAGTTGCTTTAACCAAACCGATTATTGTGATTAAAGCAGGCCGTACTGAAGCCGCAGCAAAGGCAGCAGCTTCTCATACTGGTGCACTAACAGGAAGTGATGAGGTTCTTCATGCAGCTTTCCGGCGTTGTGGAGTGTTGCGCGTCAACAGCATCTCTGACTTGTTCGATATGGCGGAGGTGCTGGCAAAACAACCCCGTCCCAAAGGGCCACGCCTGACAATTTTAACTAACGCAGGTGGCCCTGGAGTACTTGCCACCGATGCTCTGATTGCTGCTGGTGGAGAAGTTGCACCAATTTCTGAAGAAACTAGCGCATCCCTTAACCAACTATTACCAGCACATTGGAGTCACGGCAACCCGATTGATATTCTGGGCGACGCTGACCCAAAAAGATATACCAAAGCGTTAGAAATTGCTGCTCAAGATCCAAATAGTGACGGCTTATTGGTGATTCTCACTCCTCAAGCAATGACAGACCCTACCCAAACAGCCGAACAATTGAAACCCTACGCACATATGGCTGGTAAACCCATCCTTGCCAGTTGGATGGGGGGAGCAGATGTAGCAGCAGGCGAGATGATTCTCAATCGTAACCATATCCCTACATATCCTTATCCTGATACTGCTGCTCGGATATTTAGTTATATGTGGCAGTCTAGTTATAACCTGCGTGGTATCTACGAAACTCCTGTAATGCCTGCACTTGATTCCTCATTAGAGATACCAGACCGTAACTGTGTTGAAAAAATCATTCAAACAGCACGTCAAGCACAGCGAACTATTCTCACAGAGTTGGAATCAAAGCAGATTTTGGCAGCTTATGGTATTCCGGTGGTTGTAACTTGCGTTGCTAAGACCGAGGATGAGGCAGTTCAATGTGCTGAAACAATTGGCTATCCAGTTGTTTTAAAGCTCTTTTCCCAGACAATTACTCATAAAACCGATGTTGGCGGTGTGCAGTTAAATCTGAAAGATGCTGAAGCTGTACGACACGCTTACAAAGCTATTGCAGAATCAGTGAGTGAGAAAGTAGGTGTTGAGCATTTTTTAGGTGTAACCGTGCAGCCTATGGTAAAAATGGCCGGTTATGAACTGATTATCGGCAGTAGTCTCGATCCACAGTTTGGCCCGGTATTGCTTTTTGGTACAGGGGGACAACTAGTCGAGATTTTTTGCGATCGCGCGATCGCACTTCCACCCCTGAATACAACTTTAGCGCGGCGCATGATGGAGCAAACACAGATTTACAAAGCGCTGAAAGGTGTTCGGGGACGCAAAAGTGTTGATATAGCCGCCCTTGAACAATTAATGGTGGTATTTAGTCAATTAGTTGTCGAACAGCGTTGGATTAAGGAAATCGATATTAACCCATTGCTGGCTTCATCTGAACAATTGATTGCTCTCGATGCGCGGATTATCCTTTATGAACCAAATGTTAAAGAAGAGCAACTACCAAAGTTAGCGATTCGACCCTATCCCACACAATATAGTGGCAACTGGATGATGAGAGATGGCACTCCTGTTACCATCCGTCCTATCCGTCCAGAAGATGAGCCGTTGATGGTGCAATTTCACAAGACACTCTCAGAACAAAGCGTTTATTTTCGTTATTTCCACTTAATTAAACTCCAGTCGAGAGTAACCCATGAACGATTAACACGCATCTGCTTTATTGATTACGATCGCGAAATAGCCCTAGTTGTGGAATATCAAAATCTTGAAACCCAGACACGGGAAATTTTGGCAGTCGGTCGGTTAAGTAAAATACATGGTACAAATGAAGCAGAATTTGCTATTGTGGTGTGCGATCGCTCTCAATGCCAGGGGATAGGAACTGAATTACTACAAAGATTACTGCAAGTTAGTCGAGATGAGCAACTGAAAAGAATCACTGCTGATATCTTGGTTGATAATTATGCTATGCAAAAAGTTTGTGAAAAACTTGGTTTTCGGATCGAGGAGACAGATGATCCAACTGTAGTCAAAGCCCAAATCGATATCAAAAAAGTTCATCCCGGAAAATAACGTGAGCTTCTAACGAACACCATTCTTTATGCCTTAAAAGAACCCCACAATGCTTGGACATAAGAAATAGAACTACGTCCCTGGGTAGAGAACTTCTAGCCTATGCATCAGGTACATGAACAAACTTTCGCTACTATTAATATTTACAGCGAAAGTAGGGTTGAAGCAGAATGTGTGGACAGCAGGCTCAAGCCTGCCGAGTCGTTTTTCCTCCCAGGGCTAAAAGCCACTGGGTTTCCAAACTCCCGTGAGGTTTTTGATGAAAATTGATTTTGGTGCAACTGCTACTGATTATGCAAAACACCGCGCTGGCTTTCCCAGTTCATTATTTAACAAACTGTCTGAATATGGTATAGGTTTACCAGGGCAGAATATTGTTGACCTCGGTACAGGAACAGGAACACTAGCGCGGGGCTTTGCTGATAGAGGTGCTTATGTGATTGGCATAGATCCATCAGTATCACTTTTAGAACAAGCGAGACTGTTAAGCGAATCTGTCCAACTCAAAGTAGATTATCGAGTCGCAACTGCCGAGAATACCGAGTTACCAGACGCAAGTGCAGATGTGATCACTGCTGGACAGTGTTGGCATTGGTTTGACCGTCCGCGTGTTGTCCAGGAAATTACTCGCATATTGAGAAGAAATGGCTCGCTGGCGATCGCTCATTTTGATTGGATACCCTTAAAAGGTAATGTAGTTGAAGCAACAGAACAACTGATCAAGGCTCATAATCCAGCGTGGAATCTGGGCGGCGGTAATGGATTGTATCCCCTATGGTTACAAGACATTGGCGAAGGAGGATTCCGAGAAATCCGCACATTTTCTTACGATGTATTTGTGTCTTATACACACGAGGCTTGGCGGGGACGAATTCGTGCTAGTGCTGGTGTGGGAGCCAGTTTGACACCAGAAAAGGTAGAAGTATTTGACCAGGAATTGACGGCATTACTCGAAGCAAAATATCCTACACCAATTCTTCAGGTTCACCACAGAGTTTGGGCAGCGATCGCAAAATCACCACAGTCAGGAAATGAAAAAGTATAGTGGTCACTGCCATCTTGGACTACTAGGCAATAAAATTGCTCTATCCAGACAAGCTACAGGGGCATGATGAATTGAAGCTCTATGTTTCATCCAGAGAAAGCCATCACTAGCGGCACATAGCCAGTCGCTAGTGATGGCTTATAATACACAGCTAGTCGTGCTTGATAGGTTTGATTCTAGCGATCGCTTGTAGTAACATTTTTGGCAGCCAAAAAAGATAACAATATAGTTGTTTTACCTGACTATAAAGCGAGAATAACTTTCCTTCACTCAATAAAGTATATGGTTGAACTGCTCTGAGAATTTCTGCAAATTTATCTTCCGCCGCACTTTGAACTGAACCACTTACAGAATAACCTTGTAAATGTGGAGGTAGGGACCAGTTAATTTTAGGATCTGGCTGATGTATTACAGGCTCAACATTTCCCCGCCATGCAACTCCCATAATTTGCATAGTTTGATAGACCATTGTGTTCCACCCTTTCTCTTTTAAGTAGTCCAAGCCTTGGCCTACGTCGGGAGAAGCCAAATCATGAAATAAAATTAAAGCATCTGCTTCTGCAAGTTGTTCGCAAATAATTGTATCATTCAGCGGAGCTGGTGCTTCGTGATTACCATCTATAAATATCAATGACCATTTCCGTTGAAATTTATTTGCTATCTCTTCTACTTTTTGAGGGCTATATCCTGGTATTAGATTCACGGATTCTTTAACACCTGCCGACTTTAACGAATCTGTGACGCTTTCATTAAATAATTGTTCGGATAGCATAGGATCGATGACATCTAGCTGCACTCCTCCTAGAGCTAAATGACAAGCTGACCAACCCATCCAACAACCTATTTCTAAAGCTTTTTTGCCATGAAATTTTAAGGCTGTATTGTATATAATATGAGCTTCATCTCTGCTGACAAATCCTACATTTTGCCGTCGCTTATCAACGTACCAATTATGAGTAATATCCCTTCGCAAGTAAAGCCAAAAAGAATCATATTTATTTCCTAAAATTATATTGGGAAAATATAAATCTGGCTGGATAGTAGCAAATCCTGATGAAACATAATCTCCTTTTGGCAATAAGTTTCCTTCAATCAGCTTTACTGTTTTTTCAATCATAAGTTACTCTCTAAATTATTTGAAATTCTCGGTTTTTGGTTACAATTTAACTTCACCAAATTCTCTAAAAGCGCCATGTATCTACAGATGAGCTTCGGACTAAACCTCCATCGATAACTAAAGCAAGCTAAGTTAAATCCAACACAAATAACCTCTTAGCGGTCTACAGCAAGCGGCCGATCAATGCTTAATCAGGGACTAAAATAGATGTTAACCACATAGCCTGAAGTTATCGATCTGAGATTCATCTTCAAACCAGAATTCCCAGGCACAACCTGAAAATGTCATCCAGAAACTAAAAAGTTAATTTTTTTTAAGCATCTCGTCTTTTTTTGTAATGCAAAATAATCAGTAATAGTCCAGCAAAATATTCCAGTATGGGGCTTTAGCTCCATTCCTGACAGCGATTTTCCATCTTACCTCTAGGACAAGACTTTTGGGTATAAAGTGCTAAACTGCTTACTGGGCATACATTTTCGCAGTTTTTTCCCCTTTTTTTCAAATTTTGTGAGAAATTCGAAAGAACTGTCCGCATCATTCACTTAAAAAACAATCGCACAATTTTAGGAAAAATAACCATGATTGATCTTTACTATTGGACAACCCCAAACGGTCATAAAATTACGATTTTCTTGGAAGAAGTCGGCTTGCAATATACCATAATTCCTGTGAATATTGGGGCTGGGGATCAATTTAAACCGGAATTTTTAAAGATTTCTCCTAACAATCGCATCCCCGCGATTGTTGACCACGAACCAGCAGATGGAGGTGCGCCAATTTCGGTATTTGAGTCTGGTGCAATCTTGCTGTATTTAGCAGAAAAAACCGGGAAATTAATCCCCCAAGATTTACGTAATCGCACTCAAGTTTTAGAATGGTTGTTCTGGCAAATGGCAGGTTTGGGGCCAATGGCGGGACAAAATCATCACTTTAGCGCCTACGCTCCCGAAAAAATAGAGTATGCCATTAATCGCTATGTGAATGAGACGGGACGCTTATATGCAGTGCTGAATAAGCAACTAGCAGATAAAGAATTTGTGGCTGGCGATTATTCCATCGCCGATATTGCTGCTTATCCCTGGATTGTGGGTTATGAACGCCAAAGTCAGAATCTAGAAAATTTTCCTCATCTCAAGCGCTGGTTTGAGGCAATTAAGGCCCGTCCAGCAACAATTCGTGCCTACGAGAAAGCAGAAGCACTGAAAACTCAAGCGCTTGATCCAGATAAGTCACGAGATTTGTTATTTAACCAGTCGGCGAAGACTATTCAACCTTGAGCGTTTTGAATTATTTTGTCACTGTGGCGATCGCTAAGTAAGCTCTAAAGGAGCAATTATGAGCAACGATTTCTCACTATCTTCCTTTCCTGAATTAGAAACAGAAAGGCTTCTTCTTCGTGAGACAACTTTGCAGGATGCTGAGGCTATCTTTGCTGTATTCTCCGATCCAGCCGTGACTCAGTTTCACGATCTTGATACTTTCACTTCTATTGAAGAAGCGATCGCACTCATTGTCCGTAGAGCCAAGCGGTTTGAGCAAGGAGAAGGAATTCGCTGGGGAATTGCCCGTAAGCAAGACAACGTTTTGATTGGTTCTTGTGGCTTTAGGTGGAACCCACAAGAAAACTCTGCTGAGGTCGGTTATGAGCTTGCCAGTACTTTTTGGAGACAAGGCATAATGACTGAGGCAGTGCATACCATCTTGCAATTTGGGTTTGAGAAAATGGGTTTGCGTTTCGTTGTTGCCCAAGTCATGCTGGACAACATAGCTTCTAAAAAGTTGCTAGAAAAGTTAGGTTTTCAGAGTCAGGGTGTACTGAAACAGCATGGCTTCTTCAAAGGGCAGTATCACGATCTAGAGCAATTTGTGATTAACAAATAGGAGAAGTGAGTGGGCAGGTTAGCAACGGACATAGCAGGCAAAACACCTGTCTCATTAGGACTGTTGGGCGCTGCTGCCTTCATGGTGATTGCTGATGCACGGGTGATTGATCCCCTACTGCATATTATTGCCGACGAGTTCAAAGTCGGCGTTGGCACTGCTGCGGTGATTATCTCGGCATATACGATTCCCTACGGGCTATTTCAGTTAGCCTATGGCCCACTAGGCGATCGCATCGGCAAACTTAAGGTAATTACAATAGCACTGGCGGCATTTGCTGTAGGTACTGCTGTTTGTGCCTTTGTCTCAAATATAGTCTTACTTACCTTGCTACGGTTTCTCACAGGGATAGCTGCTGCTGGGATTATCCCCGTCACCCTAGCTTATATTGGTGACAACTTTCCTTATGAAAAACGCCAAGCTGCGATCGGCAAGTATCTAAGTGCCCTGATGCTAGGTCAAATAATGGGTGGTAGTTTGGGCGGCATATTTGGGGAATATATCAGCTGGCGTGATATCTTTCTCCTATTTGGCATCGTCTCCCTTGGCATTGCTGGACTTCTATGGCGTAAGACGCGCCATCTGGGTAATGGTCAACGTTCCCAAGGTCGTGTAGGTAGGATAACATTTCGGCCTTATTCCCAACTGTTGACCCAACCGATCGCCCAGACTGTGATTGTGGGGGTGTTTGTGGAAGGCTTTTGCGTCTTTGGGGCATTTGCTTACATCGGCGCATTTCTGCGCGATCGCTATAGTCTAAGTTATGTAGCGATCGGGTTTATGCTCAGTGGTTTTGGATTGGGTGGACTGATTTATAGTCGCTCAGTTAAATGGTTAGTCAGGCGACTGGGTGAAATTGGTTTGATGGGAGTGGGAGGAGGCTTGATGTGTATCAGCTTCTTAGCGATCGCATTGTTCCAGAACTGGATGCTGTTTATCCCCTTGAGTATTTTAATGGGATTGGGCTTTTATATGATGCACAGCACCCTCCAAACCCAAGCCACTGAGCTTTCCCCCCAAGCACGAGGCACTGCTGTTTCGCTGTTCGCCTTCAGCTTGTTTGTCGGACAGGGAATCGGCGCAGCAGTATTTGGTAGGATTGTCGATAACTTCGGCTACATTTATTGCTTTATTCTAGTTGGTGTAGCGATCGCTCTGCTCTCTGTTTGGTTAGTCAAGCAGAAGCAAAACAGCGATGAAAGCTAAGGTATACACAGAGCCTCTAGAGGAGAGCAAGGGATTAGAATGCATCAATGTCAAAAAAGCAACATCAGTTAAATAAAAAACCCGGTTGGTCTTTGGATGAGCGAGATCCAAAATTCATAGAATCTCTGATGCCCCTGTTGGGCTTTTTCTATCACTACTATTTTCGAGTTCAAACTAGTGGTTGGGATAATATTCCACCCCAAGAAAAAGTCCTATTTGTCGGTTCACACAATGGGGGACTCGCAGCTCCCGATATGACAATGGTGATGTACGACTGGTTCCGACGATTTGGTGTTGAGCAACCCGTTTATGGTTTGATGCATCCCAAAGCTTGGCAGGTTAGCCCGCCAATAGCCCAACTGGCCGCCAAAGCTGGAGCAATCATGGCTCATCCAAAAATGGCTTACACTGCCTTGCGCTCTGGAGCTAGTGTGCTAGTTTATCCAGGTGGAGCCGAAGATGTCTTCCGACCGCATTATTTACGTAATAAAATCTACTTTGCAGGGCGGCAAGGATTTATCAAGTTAGCGTTACGGGAAAATGTGCCGATTGTGCCTGTGATTTCCTGGGGTGCTCACGATACGCTGATTGTACTGGCTGACTGCTACAAAGTTGTGCAGCAACTCCACGAATGGGGAATGCCTTGGCTTTTGGGGATTGATCCGGAAGTTTTTCCTATCTATCTCGGACTACCTTGGGGATTAGCAATTGGCCCGTTGCCCAACATTCCATTACCAGTGCCCATGTATACGCAGGTTTGTCCGCCAATTGTATTTGAACGCTACGGTCGAGAAGCAGCTAGCGATCGCCACTATGTCAATGAATGTTATGAATTAGTTGTTAGTCAGATGCAGCAAGAGTTAGATCAATTGGTGAAGCGAACTGCTAAAGCCAATTCTCTATGATGCATATAATTAGTCTGCGTACTGCAAAGCAGAAGCCCTTCAAGCAGCGTCCCTTCAGGTAAATAGACCATGCTAGTAGGGGCATAGCTTTGCTGTGTTCGTAAATGTGAATCAAGATGGTAGGTTCTCGCTGATATTGGGCAATCTAAAAGTAGGCGATCGCTTTTTGTTACCAATTAAAGCCTGGAGTGAGGATCTGGTAAACCAGTTATGAGCCTATTTTTTAAATATCTTTCACAGGTAATTTTCCTGCCGAGAGGCTGCGCGAACCTCAAATCTCTCAGACACCGAAGAAGATGGCTTGGTAGGCTGGCTCTAATACTGTGTACTTGGGGTTACTGGATACAACCAGTTCAAGCAGAAGGCAGTAGGAATTTGTATCCTAGCGGTACTACTGGTGCTAGAGCCAACCTTGAATGGCGGGCGACAGACAAGTATGGGCCTACAACCCCTGCGGATCATTCTCTTCTGCGGCGCACATTGCTACAAGTGTATGCTAAAGCTGGAGAATACATCCTCTTGGGTTCTAGTTCTGTGGGAGTAGATAGTGGTGATATTTTGATCTATGGCACCAAAACAGGTCGAATAGGTAATGAAACCCTCTCTAATCTTAAGTTCCAATGCTCCACCCAAAGAACTCAGACTCTAAACACAAATCAGGGTAAAATATCCAGCCGTAACCAAGAATTAGCAGGCCCAGACACAATCACAAACCCAGCAACTGCAACGACGGGTGGGGCGATCGCTAATGGCTACGTACCATGTTACTATCAAGTTCCAGTCGGCGGCGATGGGATTTATTATGTAGCTTTCTATGGAGGTCAAGGAGGTAATAGTAATTTTGATGGAACTCCTACATCAACAATTGACTTCGGCACCAACTTTAAAGATCCATCAGGAACCAGTATAGCTGCGTGGGATGTGACGGTACGCAGCAGCTTGACTTCCACAACAGATATTAACGGGCGACTCTTTGCCGACTACTTAGCACTATTTACTGGAGGCAATGGCAGACTGATCGAATCTTCATTCTACATTGTCACTAAAGATGGTTATCAATATAAAACTGCCCTCAATGGCTTAGACCCCAATGGTTTTGTCATTTATGGCAATGATGTAGGCTACTATGACAGCGATGGAAAAACACCACTCTACCATGATGTTCTGAGTGCAGTTAATAATGCTCTGATGCCACAACTTCAAGGTGGAACAAATTTCGCCTTACCCAACCACGTCATTTTCTTCAATAATCCTCAAACTAGCGCCGGAACAAATGACTCTCTCTTTGCCCGTGGTATCCCTACTGTAGCGACACTTCCAAGCATCAGTAATTCTAGCTTTACTGGTACAGCTGGGGCTAATAACTCTAACCAAAACACAGGTGGAGTTTTTAAATTCGACAGCAATGTAGCAGGCAACTATGAAATAGTCATCAGCAGAGATGGTAATGATTATGATCCTGCTAATCTACAAAACCGAGTACTGCGGGGAACGATGACGGCATCTGGAAGTCAAACCGTTACCTGGGATGGTAAAGATAATAATGGTAATTTTTTCCCCGTTGGCACAGACTACCCAGTTAACATCACAACTCATGCTGGCGAATACCACTTTCCTCTTATAGATGCTGAAAACAGTACCAAGGGAGGGCCAAGTTTTACTCTCCTCAACGTCACCAATCCTTTGGGAAATAATACAGGGTTTTACGACGATCGCGGCTATCGTACCTTGTCTGGGACAAATGTGGGAACACCAGGTAGTCTATTGTGTGGAAATTCCCCACCATCTATATCTCACAGTAACCTGGTAACAGGATTTAATACTACTAGTACTCAGCGTGCCTTTGGTACAGCCACTGGTGGTAACACTAATGAAGTTTGTACAGGCTCCTTCGGTGATGTCAAAGGATTAGATATATGGACTTATGTTCCTAGTAATGCAGTTCTAACTTATTTAAATATTATCCCAACAACTTCTTATCAAGTTTCACCATTGGCGGGTCAAGTTATTATCAACGAGGTGCTTTATAACGAAACTGGTACAACTACTGATACCAATGATGAGTTTATTGAACTCTACAATGCTTCTACATCCCCGGTAGATTTGAGTGGTGTGAGGTTGACAGATGGCAACGTTATTGTCGGTAGTAGCGATGCTGCTGGCGGCTTTCATTATACTTTCCCCAGTGGCACTACTTTACAACCAGGGAAATATGCTGTCATTTGGATTGGTAATAATAATGCCAACCATCAAGCAACAGGAGCAGTTTTTCAAGCTTGGTTGGGACAAACTCCCAAGCTCAACAATTCCGGTGATGATGTTTGGTTATATGATAACCAAAATAAGATTATTGACTATATCGCCTATGGTGCGGGTAATGAGGTTAATACACCTCCCCAAAGTTCTCTAAATTTGTGGGACAACACCTATCAGTCTTCTCTGGCTGGGGCTAATTCCGGCCAGTCTATCAGCTTGACCCCCAATGGTAAAGATACTAATATCAGTGCTTGCTGGGAAGCAACCACCAGTGGAAACGCTAGCACACGGTGTCCAAACTTCCTACAAACTAGAGATACTGATACTACAGGTAGTCGTGTTACCAGCGTTGGAGAAAGTAATAACGGTGCGACTACGGTTAATGCAAAGCTTTTGTTAGTGAAACGCATCACCCGCATCAATAACCAAGATTTAACCGATATTGTGGATGGTCGCAGTGACGTTGCTATTACTGCTGCTAATTATGTCCCAGAACCCTATGCCTCTGATGATAACGATCTTGCATGGTCTGCTGGCTATCTGCGGGGATTGATTAATGCTGGGACTGTTAAACCAGGAGATGAGTTGGAATATACTATCTACTTCCTCTCTAAAGGCCCAAATGATGCTACTAATGTTAAATTCTGTGACTTAGTTCCTGCCAGTACTACTTTTATTCCCACTGCATTTAATGGTAAGACTCCTCGTGATGGTGGCTTAGGAGGAGCAGATCAAGGTATTGCCCTTGCTGTTAGTTCTAGCAGTCCCACAGTTTACCTCAGCAATATAGAGGATGCAAGCGATCGCGGACGCTTTTATGCTGCTAACGATCAAACCCCATCATACTGCGGTGCTAACACCAATGGAGCAGTGGTGGTGAATATCACACGAAGTCCCGATTTACCCAATTTAGCCAAAGATTTTTACGGCTTTTTTCGCTTCCGAGCCAGGGTGAAATAATCGCAAGTGAGGAATGAATGGTGATGAGTTAGAAGTTTTGACTTTTTAACTCATCACTCCTAACTGTTGTGCTAACCGCCGCTGACTGGTGGAATCAGTACGACTTCATCCCCATCTTGTAGTAGGGTATCTGGTTCGACAAATATTAAATTAATTCCAAACCGGGTGATGTCACGCCATTGGGAGAGTTCGGGGTGTTCAGCTATGAGGCGATCGCATACTGCTTGGACTGGCATACTATTGGGAAATTCCAGCACCAATTCCGAAACCCTAAAGGCTTCTTGATAAGCAGCGAACAATTTGACGGTAACGGTGATTGCAGATTTAGACATACAATATGCTTTTGCAGTACCAGCAAGTGGTTTTATACTTGACAAGCACCCTGAACTCTTGGAGTTAATTATACATTACTAACTACATGATTTCATGTCATATTTGGTTAATTTAGTTATGATTCCCAGAATCATTGCACCGTTTTTTGCAAGCTCTTTAGGCTTCTTGGTCTCTCTGCGTTTCAAAACTTGATTTTTTGAAACGCAGAGGGAAGCAAATTTTTGCCAAATTTAATATATAGAGTGGCATTCTTTGTGAGTTCAGCTTTCCAGCTAAACTAATCGCAGCTTACATGGCAGGGTGTCACCAAAGCCAATTCTAGAGGTTGCGATCGCATCGGAATTGTAATCATAAACTCTGTTCCCTGCCCAGGTGCTGAAAAACACTTTATTTGGCCACCATGTTTAGAGACAACAATTTCCTGGCTAATCGACAAGCCTAAACCCGTGCCTCTACCTACGGGTTTTGTGGTAAAGAAGGGGTCAAAAAGGCGATCGCGTACTTCCTCTGTCATACCGGGGCCAGTATCGCCAATCCAAATATTCACAAACTCATTGTCAGTTACTTCGGTGCGAATCCGAATCGTGCTGCGGCAAAAGTAAATCTCCTGGGGCGATCGTTCTTTGTCATACTCTTCTAAAGCATCAATTGCATTTGCCAGTAAATTCATAAACACTTGGTTAAGTTGTCCCGCATAACATTCCACAAGGGGTAGATCGCCATACTCTTTAACGAGTTGAATCCCTAACTGGTTAGAACTGGCTTTAAATCGGTTGTGCAAAATTAGCAGCGTACTATCTAACCCAGCATGAATATCCACTGGCTTCATTTGGACTTCATCCACGCGGGAAAAAATCCGTAATGATTGAATAATCTCGCGGATGCGGTCAGCCCCAACCTTCATCGAACTCAGCAATTTAGGCAGGTCTTCACTGAGAAATTCTAAATCTATCGCCTCAGTCAGTTTCTGAATTTCAGCTAGCGGTGAGGGAGTGTACTTGGCATAGAGGTTCAACAGGTTGAGCAAGTCTTGGGTATATTGATAGGCGTGAGTCAGATTTCCGTAGATGAAGTTGACGGGATTATTAATTTCATGGGCGACACCCGCCACCAATTGTCCCAAACTGGACATTTTTTCACTATGAACCAGTTGGCTTTGAGTTTCTTGAAGTTGGCGAAAGGCAAGTTCTAGCTTATTGGCTTGTTCTCGATAGCGTGCTTCTGATTCTTGCAATGCTTGCTCTGTATTAATACGTTCTTGGATTTCCTGTTGCAGCAGTTGATTAGATTGCTCCAGTGCAGATGTCCTTTCTTCCACCCGTTCTTCTAACTCAGATGTCAGTTTTAAAAGGGCGTTCTCTGCCTTAGTTCGATCATGAATCTCCTGCTCTAGACGCACATTTTGCTTTTGTAGTCTTTTGGTTAGGTTTCGTATGCTTAAATGGATTTTGACACGGGCTAAAACCTCTTCATGCTGAAGCGGTTTAGTGATGTAATCGACCGCCCCAAGATTCAACCCTCTGATCTTATCCACCGGATCAGAAAGCGCCGTCATAAAAATTACGGGGATGTCTTTAGTTGACTCTTTAGCTTTCAAGTGCTGGCAAGTTTCAAACCCGTCCATTCCGGGCATGAGTATATCTAATAAAATCAGATCTGGAATAGCATATTCGACCTGCTCAATTGCATCTTCGCCATCCTGGGCTACCAACACTTGGAAACCAGAATCAGCCAAGAAATCGAATAACACTCCTAAATTTGTAGGGTTGTCATCAACGATTAAAATAATCCCGTTTTCAATGTTTGAAATACTCATTAATTTACCCCTACATTTTTTAAAATTTCACGGATTTTTTTAACTTGAAAACCTTTAGCTAATTGACGTAACTCTAAAGAAAAAGGTGCAAAAGTAATATCTAATTCTTCCAAGTGATTAACTCGCTCCACAATCCCTTTGAGATCGCCTTTCATTGCTAAATTCAATAGAACGGCAATTTCCTCTACCGAGGGAAATACTAATGATTGCTGAGGATTTTCTTGTTTGTTGTTTTTAAATACTTGAGTTTCATCCTCTTCATAAATCCATTCCAGTTCTAAGTGAGTTCGTAACTTTTCTAAAAGCTCTGTTATTCGAATTGGCTTAGGTAAAAAATCATTGCAACCTGCCTCTTTACTTTTATTTAGATCGAAATCAAAAACACTGGCAGAAGTGCCAATTATTATTACATTCTTTAGTTCAGGCGATCGCCTGATCCTACGAGTAGTTTCAAAGCCATTCATTTGAGGCATCATCAAGTCCATTAAGATACAATCTGGCTTTAGTTCAGATGCCTTATTGAGACAATCTTGACCATCTATTGCTTCGGCAATTTCAAATCCTAAAGGTGACAGCATCTTGACCAAAATTGAGCGATTTCCTGGTCTATCATCTGCGATGATAAGTTTTCGTTTATACCCTTTAAAACCTTGGATATTTTGTTGTTCTTCTTTGATAAAATCAGCGTAGTGAGAAACTTCAGGCAAATCTAAATCAAAGAAGAAAATGCTCCCTTTCCCTAAGGTACTTTTCACTTGGATTTCGCCACCCATCATCTGAACTAATTGGCGGGTAATTGCCAGCCCTAGTCCAGTTCCTTCTGCTTTGCGATTGTGATCTCCTACCTGCTGAAACGGCAAAAATATCTCTTCTAATTGCTCTGGTGCCATGCCAACTCCTGTATCTTCCACCTGAAACCGAATTTTACCTTCGTGATAGCCGACTTTGAAAGCCACGCCTCCACTTTCAGTAAACTTAACGGCATTTCCCAGTAAGTTAATTAAAGCTTGGCGTAACCGTTTTTCATCAGCCTTGACACCTGTAGGAAGTTGAGTAATCTGTTCAAAAATTAAACAAATACCTTTTTGTTCGGCGCGGATGCGGCAGATTTCAGCAATGCCTTCTAAAAATTCTGGAAAATGAAAATCCGTTTGGTGGAGTTCCATTTTTCTCGCTTCAATTTTAGAAAGGTCTAAAATGTCATTGATCAGATTTAATAGGTGGTCGCCACACTGATAAATAATACCCACATTATCTTTTTGCGAGTTAGTTAAAGTTTTGTCTCGTTTAAGAATTTGGGCGTAACCTAAAATGCCATTGAGTGGTGTTCTCAATTCATGGCTCATGTTAGCAAGGAAATCACTCTTAGCCCGGTTGGCAGATTGTGCAGTTTCTTCTGCTTTTTGCAGATGCACATTTTTTTCCTGTAACTCTAAAGTTCGTTCTTGTACTTTGGCTTCTAAGCCAGTGTTGGCTAATTTTAAGTCTTTATAAAGACGAGCATTATCAATGGAAATCGCTGCTTGAGATGATAAGAGTTGTAATACTTCTAAGCGATCTGATGTAAACGCGCCACTGGTGAGATTATTTTCTAAATAAAGGATGCCGCTAAGTTTTCCTTGATGGATGAGTGGTGTACATAAGACGGATTTGGGTTGATGAGTAAGTATGTATGGATCTGTGGTAAATCTTCCTTCACAAGTCGCATCGTTTAGTACAACATTTTCTTTGGTTCGGGCTACATAGTTAATCAAAGAAATGGGTAGTTCTTGACTAGTTGATACTGGAATTTCTTGTAGTACAGTTACATCATTTTTGTCTACTAATCCTGATGCTTCTATTAGCAACTGCCCTGATTTTTCTAAAATTAGGTAGCCTGTTTGAGCGCCAGCATTTTCTAGCACAATTGTCATTAATTTAGCTAGTAACTTGCCCAAAAGTATTTCTCCAGAAAGGGCTTGAGATGCTTTCATAACTGTGGCTAAATCCATCAAGTCTGAAGCACTTTCACCCGTATAGCTTATCATCCGAGTTGCATCAGTACTGACGGTTTCTCGCTTTGATATCCGAAATAGTTGAGGATATCTTTTTTCCAAGTCTTTGACTTTTGCATTCGCTCCCCAGCGACCATATCCATAGTAAGCATCGTTGAGATAAGTATTAGCAACTTTCTCTCTACCACGAGCAAAATAGAACTCTGCTGCTAACTCCGAGGCTAGCGCTTCTTCTTGAATATATCCCTGTTCTCTGGCTCCATTTATTGCTCGATCATAAAACGCGATCGCTTTGATATCTTGTTCCAATACTCGTGCTTTTTCTGCCTCCACTAGCTCGTACTTATGCTGATAGTTGGCAGGAGAATGCAATGCCCATTGCTTCATTTTTTTCTGATGCGCTGCCACTTGGGTTAGATATTGTTGGCGTAGCTTGCCGCCGTAGGCATCGCTTGTTGATGCGGTGCGATATAAAGCCAGGAGAGTCAGAGAGTGATAAAACTTGTGTTCGGCTTTATACATCAATGCTCGTCCGCCTTGTTCGTATTTTTCTGCCAGCAAGGCATCCTCAGCGGCGCGATCGTAATTTTTAAATAAATAACCCAGAATCAGTTTAGAAACATAAATAGGATAAATAGCCATATAGTTATTGCTATTTATCAGAATTGGCAACATTTTATTTTCATCAAAACTTTCACCAATTAATCGATATGGTTCAGGCGTTTTTTTAATTAAATTTAAACCTGTTTGTCTAACTATGTTCGCATAAATAATTTGAAATTCTTGTTTAGTTCTTTGCATCAAAGCAATATAGTGTGCCTGCTTTTTGAGAACTATTTCTAGATTTTCACCGATAAAAAACAAATGCGTACAATAAAAACAGGCCGAATAAGAAGCATATTCTAAATCTCCTGTTTCCAAACCTCTTTGGACACCCTCTATTAAGGGTTCTATAGTATTAATAGCTGGCTCTTTCCAATGCCTGATAAAATAATTAAATGTTTCATAGATTTTCGCCGTCATTTCTTTAGCATTGAATTGATTCAATAGCTTTAAGCCTAGCTGACCGAATTGATAACCAGAATCCATGTCTTCAAAAGCGCCACATAGGAACATTCCATAAAGTACATAGGCATAAGCTGACAGCGGAGAGTTCCCGTCTTTGAGACAGAGATTGGTCATTTTAAAAACGACTTGCGGATAAAGTTCGGGAGCTGCAATATAAACCGGAGGAATCAGATTTATCAAAACTCGCAGTGCTGCTAATTTATAAGCATCAGTCATTTCTGGCAATTCTATTAAATCCTCAATCCGTTTACCTCCTAAATTCAATCTCGTCAGTCTTGTTGGGGGTTTTGCTGCTAAAGGTAACCCTAGCATTTTCAGCACTTGCAGTCCGGTATTTAACGCGGCTTGCATTTGGTTTTTAGCAATATAAAACTGCATTTTTGTCTCATACACCTGGACTCTATCAAGCAGAGTTTTTGCCTGTGACAAAACTACATCAGAAAGCATTTCTGCTCGCTCGAAGTTGGTGTTTAGAAATTCTACTGCTGCTGTTTCTACATAGAGATTCAGTGTTAGGTCATACTGACACTGCCAACTATCTGCTGTAAGGAGTTCCAAACCTACATTTAAATATTTAACAGATGATTCATAAGCTGTTGCTGCTTTTGCTTTCTGTCCAGCGATAAGATTGAGTTGAGCTAGTCTATCTTTTTGAGGCTGCTGGGTGATGAATTCAGCACCAACATTCAGTTGGTTGACAATTTCAAAAATGTTTTCTTCAATGTCTGTTTCTGGGGTATGTATTAGTAGCAATTCACCGATTTTTAGGTGAGTCTGTTTTTTCTCGTCATCGGGAATGAGTGAATAAGACGCTTGCTGCACCCGGTCATGTAAGAATTTATAGGTGATGGGTGATGAGTGCTGGGTAATGGGCGATCGCCTTTTCTCAGTCTCCATTTGTTCGGAGTCAAAAACCAGCGGTGTTTTGTATGAATTGTTTAAGGGTAGAACCAAACCTGATTGCAAAGCTTCCCATAAATCTGCTGCTGTTTCTGACTGAGATTTTTTATTAATAATCGCCAATATATCTAAAGCAAATTTGTCTCCAATACAGGCGGCAGATTTTAACACGTTCTGCGTTGCATCTGACAGCTTTTGAATTTGGGTGACCATCAAATCAACGACATTATCAGTTATATTAACTCTATCAATAAACTCAAGATTCCATTCCCAAAAACCGCGATCAAAGTCAAACACTAACAAGTTATCTTGATAAAGGGATTTGAGTAAATGAGTTAGAAAAAATGGGTTTCCTTGGGTTTTCCTAAAAAGTAATTCAGACAGTGGCTTTGCCTTTAAATTTTCAGTGCGAAGAGTTTCGGCGATTAACTGGTTGACATGAGCAATATCCAAAAGCTGGAGGATAATATTATTGACGATCGCACCAGTCTTTTGAATCTCCTCCAAGGTCTGAATCAAGGGATGAATGGCACTTACTTCGTTATCTCTATACGCCCCAATTAGCAATAAATATTGGCTATCTGGGTCAGTCATAATTAACTGAATCAGCTTGAGGGAAGCTGAATCTGCCCACTGTAAATCATCCAAAAACAAAACTAGCGGGTGTTCGGGTTGACTAAATACATGAATGAATTGTTGAAATACCCGATTAAATCGGTTTTGCGATTCTGATGACCCTAATTGAGGAACTGCTGGCTGCGGGCCAATAATCCGTTCTACTTCGGGAAGAACGTCTATAACTACTTGACCGTTGGAACCAAGGGCATTTATTAGTTTTGATTTCCAAACGGCTATTTGGTCATCAGTTTCTGTAAGCAACTGCCGCATCAAATCTTGGAATGCTTGAATTAATGAAGCAAAAGGAATATTACGCTTGAACTGGTCAAATTTACCAGATATAAAATAACCACGCTGCCTCACAATTGGTTTGTGAACTTCGTGAACTAAACACGATTTACCAATACCTGAGTAACCAGAGACTAGCATCATTTCCGTAGTACCATAACTGATGCGATCAAATGCTTCTAATAAAGTAGCAACTTCTATTTCCCGTCCGTATAGTTTCTGCGGAATGGAAAATTGGCTGTATGAATCTAGCTGACCGACAATAAAGTGGGAAATTTCACCATCCGTTTGCAACTGAGTGAGACAAGTTTCTAAATCGGCTTTTAGTCCTAGAGAGCTTTGATATCTATCTTCAGCAGTTTTAGCTAACAATTTCATTACAATGTCAGAAACCACTGGGGGAATTTTGGGATTTAAATCGTGAGGCGATATTGGTGTTTTTGCAATATGGCAATGAACAAATTCTAGAGGGTCAACGGCATTAAAGGGCAGCGTTCCTGTTAGCACTTGATAAAAGGTAACGCCTAAAGAATAGAAGTCAGTCCGGTAGTCAATTGAACGATTCATGCGTCCAGTTTGCTCCGGTGACATATAGGCAAGAGTGCCTTCTAATAAATTGGGATTGCTGATGCTTTGATTTTCTTTTTCTAAACGCGATGCAATACTGAAATCGATAATTTTAACTTGCCCGGTTTCTGGGTTAATAACGATATTGTCAGGTTTAATATCTTTATGAATAATCTTGGCTTGATGCAGTTGAGTGAGAGTGGATGCTAGCTGAATGGCTATTGTGAGAAATTCGGTTAATGATAATTGGCGATCGCTAATATAATTTTTTAGAGATTCTGCACCAAAGTCTGCCAAAACTAAGGCTAGACCGTTATGATGATTCTCTAAAGCTAGGGACTTGACAATTCCTTCTATATCTACTAGCGTCTGTGAGATTTTATATTCATGTCTGAGTCGGGTTAGTTCTTCGAGGCTGGGATACTCCGCTTTCAGAGCTTTAACGATCGCAGGGGTTTGGTCTAACTGCTTGGAAGCTCGATAAATAACGGTGTTAACACCTTCATGCAGAGCTTCAATAAAGTTGTAACCGGGAAGGACAGGTATCATTTTTCTAGGATTGAGTGGTAATGGGCAATATCCACCACTGTCAAATAAAAGGACAATGAGGTGCTTTCTTTAGCATTCCCAGCCAGCCACAAAATTCTACAAGGCTAAATAAACCTCAACATTTAGAAATATAAGTTTGCTGCTATGTCCTGAAATTTTAATAAAAGTGCCGCGTCTGATGATTTTGGCAGATTCCTAGTCTTAAGTATTTATTTATATGGCAGCGTCACTGATAATATTAAGACTAATGCAGCAATTGTTCTGGGAGCAGCAGTTTAGGGAGAAGAACTATCTCCTGTCTTCAAAGAACGAATTAACTACGTTATAAATTTGTATAAAAATGTGGATGTCAGTACAATAATTTTTACTGGCAAAGATGTATTATTGTTAGATTAGAATATTTCTTAATCCAACATTTCTGGATCAATTCCTAAAGCCTTGAGTTGTTCAGCAGAGAGAGTACGCAATTTCTCTACAATTCTCTCCCGCTTTTGTCGCTCAATCACAGCACGTTCCTCACCCGTTAGCAGTAAATTTCCTTGTGCATCCCACCAGCGCAACCAAGGTAACTCTGCATTCTGATAAAATCCTTGCCAGATTCCTAACTCTACATCCATAGGAACAATTGGGTAATGTCCCCGTTCATTGGGTTTCATCCGTTGATAAGTATTATCAACTAGGTGGTAAACTTCCACTTGTGCTTTTGCTACTTCATAAATCCCATAATAAGGCACTCGAATTGCCTGCTCATAAACCCAAAACTTACCAACATTTCCACCTTCCCCTTGAGATGGCGGTGTTTTATCTCGTTCTTCTGAACCATCTCCAGAGACAAACTTCAGCACAATCAAGGGTGCAATATACTCCTTCCACAGCACATAAGAACGGCGCATTTTACCGTCAAGGGTTGGTGGTACATTGGGTACATAAAACCAGTCTGGTGCTTCAGCCCCTTTCTCAGGAGGATCTGTTAATCGCCAGTAGATACCAGAATCTTGTCCAATACAATATTGTCCGTCAGGATGAAGTTCCTCTAAAACAGGTTTAATTGAATCTGTAATTAAGATGCTTTGCGGATGCTCTTGCCAGTTTTTGACAAATGTACCATCTGAGTCTGGTAACTGGGTGTGGTCAGGTAAAGTTAATGCCGATAGCGAAGTCATAGGCACAAACAAGATTATATTTATATTTTATTTATTATCCTAATAAATCTAACAACCTTTTTTTGTGCTCTAAGCCTTTATGCTGGTAAATTTTGCACTTATTTAGTGTAAGTATATAGCGATAATTTGGATTCATTGCACCAATTGAAAATTAATAGATGACAAGAGAAGATTTAATCATATTGAGTAATGGCTGTATAAATATATCCACTATTGGCTTTGCAAAAGCAAGTAAGACTCCAATAGTAATCGTCAATACTAAAGTCTGTTTAATAGAATAATTCTCTACTTTTTTCTCCAGATCATCCAAACGTTTTACCAAAGAAGGAAGAGAAGCAACTGAATCAGGACTATTCATTAAATCAGTGGGAATTAAATCATAACCTAGCTTCTCTCGTGGCTTATCATCATCTTTATCTAAGTCTGCATACCATATAGAAAAAACTTTCTCACCTCTTCCTATATGAAGGTGAAGAGGCCCAGCATTATAAACAGCAAAAATTAGTTTACCACTATAGCCAGGATCGACATGAAGACCGGAAACATTAATCAGCCCCTTTGACTTAAATTTAAATTTAATCGAAATAAATGCAAGTGCATTGTTAGGAACTTTGATTTTTTCAGAAGTTATCAGAAATGCAAACTGTCCTGGAGGGATAGGAACAGTTTGTTTATCACTAAGAATAATTTTTTTCCGTTCTTTCGGAGGTGTATCAGGAAGGGCTGAAATATAAACTTCTTCTCCTAAGCACAATTCGTATGATGCAGACTGAATTTGATCCTCATTAAATGGTTCAATTAAACTGGGAAGACGAGAACTCAAAGTTTGTGATGACCAAAAACTCATTTGTTTTCCTGCAAGATATCGTTAAGTGAATGTTTGATCACCAGGGAAGCTGAACACAGACTAGACTTTTCCAAATAGGTTATCAAGCGTGCATCAAGGTCAACAACTACCCTTCCTCCCTGATTTTTCTCTACCTGTCGCCAGACATCATAGCCCATCAGAATTGCCTTCTCCCAATCACCCAGCGAACATTGAGAAACTTCTAAATGGGATGTCATATTTTTGATAGTCTTCAATAGTTGGTAATCTAATGTTGAAACGCCTTCTAAGAAACCGTGATTTTTGGCATAGCTAAATACGAGTGCTGATATACCTTCCTCAATAGCTACTGCACGACCGCCGTCTTCAACTTCGTCAATACTAGAATTACTTTTGCGCTTACGTTTAAGCATACTACGAGTGATAACTGACCAACCTAAAACTGCGGCGTAGGAAAAATGAAAAACATCATGAAAGCGGTAGCCATCGCTTGTATAAGAATTATCGGTGAGGTCATTTCCAATCTGTTGTTTGTTGATAAATGCCTTCATTTTGATTGAGTTATCTTTGCTTATCTCCGTAATTTCTACTTCAAACTGCCGTGGTAAACTTTCATTTTCAGGAAAGTCATTGTCGAATGTGTAGGTTGTAGGTTTATCATCTATCTGTTCTGAATCTCTCCATCCCCAACGGTCACGGCACTTTCTCAGATTATCTTCCGCAATTTCTTCCAAATTAAGGTTAAACTTGCTTGCTAAGTTGGAAATATACCAAAGCATATCTCCCAATTCTTCCGCAATGCCTTCTTTAAATAGTTTGTGTGCATCACCGTCACGTAAATGTTTTTTATACTCAGTCATCAATGAGCCAACTTCACCTACTAAGCCGAGAAGAGGTATTATTAGTTCAGTACCTTCTACAGCCGGAATCTGGTTTGTATTCAGTGCTTGTGTTTGATACTCAGAAAAATTCATAATGAAACTGATCCAATTTCAAAGTTTTTGGTTATAAAGATTATCATTGAGAAAAAATATAAATTTGATAAGACTTAAAAAATATCACTATAGTCTCAAATTCAGCTGTATTTATAGGGAAAAATAATTGGTTCTATATTATTTTTAAGACCTCTCGGATGGTGTGGATCTTTATCCTTTGTCAGCTTTAAGCAGTGAAGAGGTTGTTGACTAGAAATTAGACTTAGCACTTCTTCATTACGGTTGTTAATTCTGGGATATTTACCCGTACCCCATGCCAAAATAATTAATTCAGCGCGTTTTGTTGCTTCTTGAATATAATAGTTATTTTTTTCCCCCACAGGGTCATCTACTTGGGGATGGGAAAGTTTAGGAGGTTGTGTAGCAATATAAGCGAATAAATTAACTACTTCAAGAGAACCATACTTTTTCCATAACTTGGCAAAGTCAATACATCTAGTGAGGGTGGAATCACCTTTCTTCTCGTCAGCCTTGCTTGGGTTAAGCATTACAAAAGTAACTTGCGGCAAAGTTGCATCCCATCTACACCATAGTGAGTAGCGATACTTTCTCTTAATATCGTCGTCGAACTTGACATTTCTTTCCATGTCTATATATTTTTTTATTTCCATATATTTTATACTGAGTTTTTGGTGAGTAAAAATTTTGATACAATATGAAATGCCTGACTCTAAGTTTTATAATGCTTGAGTAAAGGAGTGGTAAATTCAGGATCAAAACAGACACAACTGTTGAGATGTTTCTGTATCTGCATTTTGCAAAATTATTGATTTTTTCCTCTGACTTTTGCGACCGTCTTGTTTATGCGGTTTTGATATATTATTCGTTATTTCAGATGTTGTTTTTACCAGAGAATCTAATTCCAAAGTCAATTGCTGACAATTACTATTATTGATCTGTTGCAAATTAGAAATATCTAATTGTGGCAATCTCTGTGCTAAACTTTCTTTTACTTTATGGTTAATACGCCATTTTGGTGGATAAAAGTAATCAATTGGTTGAGGCGTAGAAATAAATTTAGATTTTATTTTTTTGCGATTACTTTTCAATTCTGGAAATGCTGCTCGGCAGTATTTATCAGTCTCACAAAAAAGATTTTGACAATCTATAGCCTGTAGTGGACGACCCCAGAGTGATTGAAAATTTAACCCCAAACGCTGAAACTCTTTCTCTTGGTTTTCAGTCATCCAATGAATTATATCAGTATATGTTTTACCATCTGTATCAAGTAAACACTTGCTGATACCACGTTCGGCTCCTGGGCCTGCTATAGTAAAACTGTTTTCGTCAAAGTTGATAATTTCACTATAATTAATATCGGTCGCTAATTGGTAAGCCATAAACTTACCTAGCAATGGATATTCTTGAATTATCTGAAAAACAGCTTCCAAATTTTTGGCTTTGACTATGCGATTGACTACCCTATCTTGGACAACCATTTTATCAATTAGTGCCAAATGATTTTGGTGTTTTTTATCATAACCAAACTCTTTGCTGGCGCAAGACATATATGCACTGGTATAAATGACATATCCCAGATTCATAGCCTCTTGTAATATATCTGAATATACATTTGAGTCGAAATTAGACAGTGTAATATAGTCTCCTATTTTGTTTTCTAAGTATTCCCATGTTTCTATTTTATTAAAAATTTTAAATAGTAGAATCCGTAAAATTACTTCTTCTTCATTCTTGCTCCTCTTCTCATCGTAAATTACGTTTTTTATCAGATATTGTGAAACGCGATCGCTTGCTCGATATGCATTACAAAATTTATAAGTATTAATAATCGGATCACTCGTCCAGGGCGGTGGTACATTGTTAATTTTGTTGAAAAATACTTCCTGCCGCATAGCAGCAAATCGCCAATAAGTATCAAAAATTTCTTGTCTTACTTGCATACACGCTTCTCCTGGTTTGTTGTCATCAGTTTCAAACCTTCCTTAATTATGAGGTACTAATCCGAGTTGTTGGGGGTTAAGCTCAAAACCCTGATTGTGATATATATTGAGAATCAACTAGGTAAAAGGAATTCCAACAGAAATAATTTTATTCATACAATACAGGGTAGGCAATTTTGCCCACCCCATACAGATTTTACACAGTTATGTGAGATATGCACATTACCGCAATTTATCCAACACACTGAGAACCTTTAACATTAAAGTATCAACTGAATAATATGTTTCTCACGAAATACCAGGATCATCAGCAGTTTTGATCTCTCGCAAAATTCGTTCTACTTGGTTAACTTTTTCACCTCTATTCTGTTCTTTGAAGATATTTAAAGCTTTTTCTAAAGAAGATAACGCCTCATCTTTTTTATTTGTTTGCCACAATGCCAGTGCAAAATTAGTTAACCCCTCGCCATAATTAGGATTAATTTCTAGAGCTTTTTTATATTCAGTAATGGCTTCATCCCAGCGACTTTGGCTAGCGTAAACCATACCGATCGCATTGTGAGCTAGAGCGTATTTTGGCTGGAGGCGAATGGCTTCTTGATAAGAGCTAATTGCTTCTTCTGGTTTCTTTTGCCGAAAAAGCACGTTTCCTAGTTGAAAGTGTCCGAAGGAATCATCTGGGAATTGTTTAATTAATTTGCGTAAATTTTCCTCTGCACCTGTCAAGTCTCCCTGATTAAATAAAGCATTAGCTTGTTGCAGCATCTGCGATCGCTCTGATGGCCCTGTGTCTGAAAACTGCGCTAGTTTTTGTGGTTGTCTCTCAACAGACTGTTCAGACGAATGCAAAGAAACTTTTGCAGAAGCCGCTAACGCTAATGGTGATAGACCAATTACACTAATAATACTCAGCGTTATGCCGCTAAAAGATTGAACAAATGCTGATTTCAGTTTGCGCTTCACCTTCATCGCCCTGAATGCCTCAATAATGTTCTAATCTTTATGATAAATTGAGGTGCGTTATCGCGTAATGCATCACGAGACAGACGGTAAAGGCGCACATATATGCGCCCCTACTAGCCTCATTTGGAATTATTTACGTACCTTCCCGCAATTTATCCAATACGCTTCTATCTTCCAATGTCGAAGTATCCCCAGATACTTCTTGACCTGCGGCTAGATTCCGCAATAAGCGCCGCATAATTTTACCCGATCGCGTTTTGGGCAAAGCATCGGTAAAGCGAATCTCTCCCGGACGCGCGATCGCACCAATTTCTTTGACGACGTGCTGCTTTAGTTCTTTACTCAGTTCCTCGCTTCCCTGATAAGTGCCTTCTAAAGTTACAAAAGCAACTACTTCTTCACCCTTAAGTTCATCTGGTTTACCCACTACCGCCGCTTCTGCAACCGCTGGATGAGAAACCAAGGCTGACTCTACTTCCATTGTACCGAGTCGGTGTCCTGATACATTTAGTACGTCATCCACACGACCCATTACCCAAAAGTAGCCGTCTTCATCTTGTCTTGCGCCATCGCCGGCAAAGTAAATATAGTTACCATCTTTGGGTGGAATGTGTTCCCAGTAGGTGCGGCGGAAGCGTTCTGGATCGCCGTAGACTGTCCGCATCATTCCTGGCCACGGATGGCGTACCGCTAGATAACCGCCTTCGTTATTCGGTACGGTATTTCCTTCCAAATCCACGACATCTGCGATAATTCCGGGGAAGGGAAGAGTTGCGGAACCGGGTTTGGTGGGAATTGCTCCTGGTAGGGGTGTAATCATGATACCGCCAGTTTCCGTTTGCCACCAAGTATCAACAATTGGACAGCGATCGCCACCAATTACTTTGTGATACCACATCCAAGCTTCTGGGTTAATCGGTTCACCGACGGTTCCCAACAAACGCAACGAAGACAAGTTTCGCGCATTCGGATGCTGTTCACCCATCTTAATAAATGCCCGAATTGCCGTAGGTGCAGTATAAAAAATATTAACGCCGTATTTTTCAATTACATCCCAGAAACAGCCAGGATTAGAAGCACGGGGTGCACCTTCATACATCACAGTGGTTGCACCGTTGGAAAGGGGGCCGTAGACGATGTAGCTGTGTCCAGTAATCCAACCTACATCCGCGGTACACCAATATACATCTGTGTCTTGCAGGTCGAATATCCACTTGGTGGTCATGTGGGTATACAAATTATAACCAGCAGTTGTATGGACTACGCCCTTCGGTTTGCCCGTGCTGCCGGAAGTGTAGAGGACAAACAGCATATCTTCGCTGTCCATTGGTTCGGCGGGACAATCTGCTGATACTCCTTTTTGCAAATCATGCCACCAATGATCGCGTCCGCCCAACTGCATATTAGTTTCTTGTCCGGTGCGTTTGACAACTAGGACATTTTTTACACTGGGAACAGCACCATCTGCTAAGGCTTTATCTACCTGTTCCTTGAGAGGGACGATCGCATCTTTGCGCCAACCACCATCAGCTGTGATTACTAGTTTAGCTGTGGCATCAACTAAGCGATCGCGCAAAGCTTCGGCACTAAAACCACCAAATACCACACTGTGGGGTGCGCCAATTCTGGCACAGGCTAACATAGCGATCGCAGCTTCGGGAATCATTGGCATATAGATACCAACGCGATCGCCTTTTTCTACACCCAGTTGCTTCAATACATTGGCAAACTGGCAAACTTCCCGGTGCAATTGGCCATAGGTAAGGGTACGCGAATCACCTGGTTCTCCTTCCCAAATCAATGCTGCTTTATTTTTTCGCCAAGTAGTGAGATGTCTGTCAAGGCAGTTGTAAGAAATATTCATCTTTCCGCCAACGAACCACTTAGCAAAAGGTGGTTGCCAATCTAGCACAGTATCCCATTTTTGGAACCATTCTAATTCTGTTCCAGCCAAATCTGCCCAAAATTGCTGCGGATCAGCTTTGGCTTGGTCATAGAGGCGCTGATAGTCTTGCAGGCTTTTGATATGGGCATTTTTTGAGAATTCCGAGCCAGGATGGAAGAGGCGATTCTCTTGTAGGATTGATTCTATAGTTGGTTGAGACATGATTATAAGTGCGATCGCTATTGTTACTAAAAACTATTCTTAGCTCAGTTGTGCTAGACCGTGTTTAGATTTTCGTTAAGCTAGGTGAAAATTACCAAGTTATTTAGTTTACATTCATTTTCATCTACCAAAACCAAGCGATCAAGAAATGTAAAGACGTTACATTGCAGCCTATCTACTGCGAATGTTCCAAAATATAAGTAGTCTTGACAAACAAATCTTGAAATCATGACGCTCACCGTCGAAGCTAGCAGCCTAGTCTCTCAATGATGTTCATCGTCTTCTCAAACTAGAAGAACTTTCAACTGGTTCATTTACAGATTTTTTCAATTTAGAACCGTTGACAGAGTTTGAACAGGAGGATTTATTGCCAATTAAAAACGACTTCCGTCGTTATATCAGGCTGGGTAAAATCTCTGAAGGTTTGGTTAAGTTCTTAACATTTGCACCCTTAATGCGGTTAGGAGGGTTTTACGATGTGCCGATTCGGTTGACAATGGAAGATAGCATTGCGATCGCAGTCGAAGATGAAGACAGAATAATTACTGGATGGATAGCCTTGGAAAGTGACCTGCACCGCGATCAAATCGAAGACTTTTTTGTAGTTTTGGGAACTCAGAAAAAAGACCGTAAGAGTTCGGTAGTTTGGCAAGAAAACGGCAAATATCCCAGCTTGATCGTGGAAATTTTGTCAAGTTCAGCGACAGCAGTTGATAACAGGTTTAAAAAAAGTTTATCAGCATACCTTCCGTACACTAGATTATTTCTGGTTCGACCCTGGAACAATGAAACTTCAGGGATTTCATGGAGTTGAAGGTAAGTATCAATAAATTTAATTAACCACTGATGGACGTTTGTGGAGTCAGCAGTTAGAACTTTATTTGGGAGTTTATGAAGGTAAATTAAGATTCTTCACTACTGAAAATCAATTAATACTATCATCAGAATGATTGGCTGAACAAAAACGTTTACATGCTCAATCGGCAAAAGAACGCACCGGGCAGAGCAATAAATTGCTCGACTGCGGGAGGTTTTACGTACACCGGGCATCGACCTAGAGAATATTTAATGACATCAAAAAATTAACTAGAGACCTTTTCAAGTTAAGATTTAGTTATTAGTGTGTAAAAAAAGCGTAATCTTCTGAAAGTAGGGCATCGTTTGCAAGCAAAAGAGATTAAGGATAAGCTAAAGTCCCTTATCGAGCAAGCCTCCTCGATAGATCCTAATTTAGCGAGAAGATTAGATGAAATCAATCGTTGGGTAAAGAATATTAAGCCAGGTTCCCTGACTGCAAAACCATTTGTCCTTGCATTTCTCCTAGAGGTGATTACGGATTCTACAATTTGGCTGATAATCAAATCCTTACCTTCGGAAGAAGAACAAAAAGCAAAGTTCGCTCAAATGACACCGATTGAGAGATATTGGTATGGTTATCTCTTTCCTAGATGGATTAATGCAAGTGACTCCAAATTTTATATTTGGAAGCAAAAATTGATGGCAGGCGAATTTAATCAGGTTGATGATGATATCATTAAATCAATAGCCCAAGATATTGTTCAGAGAGAAGGTAGTTTTTGGCAGCGTTATATTGCCGACCTTTCTATGGCAACCGACCTAATTGTTAGTCGTAACAATCAACCACTGTGCATTCAAATTACCAGTGTTAGTGAAGAACTTAATCAACAAAAGTACCAAGCTTGGCAAAATACACTGCGATCGTGGGAAATAGAGAGAGGACTGTTCTTAAGTTACAATCCCAAGGATGCTAATTTTGTTAACCAGTTAGTCAACGTGGCCCTGTATAACAGTGATTACCTTTCTGGTGGCAAATATTTAAAATTTTCGTGAACTTTCAGAAATTTGATATTTCAGATTTGTGTTCTAGCCTACATACTTACCTGCTAATTACAGCTTTTATGGCTAACAAAAGAGAAACTCACAGCTGCAACAATCAAGTAGATACATTTGCTGAAGCTTTAGCAACGGCGCGACAAATGCAGCAGAACTGGCTAACTTACGGGGTTGATTTTGTCAATTTTTACGTTGAAGATGTGGATGGAGACTGGCTAGAAACGTGGGGACATGACGAAATTTTAGGTAATTCTCAATTCGATGCTATCAAAGAATTTTTGGTAAGTAATGATAGTGTAGCTGTGAAGGTAAGGCAGCATTTAGGAGAGCGATCGCTCTTTGATTTTGCCGTAAACTTAGAAGAATCTTGGAGAATTACTGAGACTAATGACAGGTTATCTGCTGTAATAAATCTGTTAGCTGGTGAAGAAAATAGTATTGATACAGATGACGACATCAGGTTATTGGATTTAGCAAATACTCTAGTGGTAAAGTTGGCAGATATTTTGTGAAATTTTTAGTTTAGTAGTGGTAAATTCAATTACCCTTAAACTATCGAATTTGCAACGATGATGTTGAGCTACTAAAAGATAATGGTAGCTAGCGATCGCATGATTTTATTTTATTAATTTTTACTATAAGACAGCATTTAGGAGAGCGATCGCTGTTTGATTTTACAGTAAAAAACCTCACCCTATCCTATCAGACATCCCTCTCGTTAGTAAGGCTACGGTGTACAGACAAGTCGGAAATAGTAGTCTCTCAAGGAATAATTGACGAGTACATTCTTTGTAGAGACGGCGATTTATCGCGTCTCTCTAACGTGTCAGTTTTTAGACGCGATAAATCGCGTCTCTACATGAGGGGTTTCTGGCTTATCTCAAGCGTATTGGAATAAAGCTGGTGACTTGTGTGTACACTGTAGCGTTACTAAGGAGAGGGACAAATTTTACATAGTCAAATCAAGGTGAGGTATCTTAATTGCACACACCCTAAGTATTTGTTGCAAAATTTCAATTGTTTATTGCTAATGTTCAAACAATTGTTACTCACGTTAAAGCATTTATAAGAAAGGCTTAAGCATTTCTTACAAAGATTAAATATTTTCTTATGAATGTTGAAGCCGTTGTTACTCACGTTAAAGCATTTATAAGAAAGGTTTAAGTATTTCTTGCAAAGATTAAATATTTTCTTATCAATGTTGAAGCAATTGTTACTCACGTTAAAGCATTTATAAGAAAGGTTTAAGCATTTCTTACAAAGATTAAATATTTACTTATCAATGCTGAAGCAATTGTTATTCAGGTTGAAACTGTTCCCTTAAAAAGTACACCCGACTTTAAGCAGAGAAACGGGATTAGCCTTTAACTCTCTGGAATGTAAACATCTGTTATTGTATCCATCAGTGAGGATGTCGCTGCATAAGGTAGGATACTTTGGAACCAATAACAGCTAGTGCGATCGCAACTCTCGCTTTTACTAAAGTAGCTGTAGGGTGTGTTACGGCTTTCGTAACGCACTATTTCAGGTTTTTGGTTACGCTAACACAGTAACAGCAATAACACACTCTACATTTTTTCAACGCCCAAAGAGTGGTTTGGCATCAAAAACTACTTTTATCAAAATAGATTTACCAATAAAAGTTAAATAAAAGTTCCCATTTTGGGAATTATAGACCTATTGAAGCTCAGGCAAGATAGGTCAAAAGTATTGATTAATGAAACTGCAAAAATATTGTACCCCTCGGTGGAAAAACTGGTTAACGAAATTGTGGCGGTTAACCACGCTTGGAAAGTAGCTTGTGAATTATTTGGAAAAGATTCACCCCTATCTATTTCTTCACGGGATTTAAAAACCTGTTTGCAAGTGCGTTTGTTACGAAGCTATGCACCAGAACAGGTTTATTTAATTGAGGATAAAAAATCAGAAGGTGAACCACTTTATAGCCTACGTCTCCGAGAACCTATAGGAAATCGCCTGTATGCAGAACATCTCCCAATGCGGATAGCTCAAGAAGTTTTTGCCGATAAAGAATTAGAGCAATTCAAAAACATATAACCAAGATAAACAAGAGGGGTGCAGTGTGGAAATAGCAAAAGTTTGGGACATTATTTGGGATAACGAACCTTTTCATTGGGCAACTGCTTTTGTCTTAATAGCCGCAATTATTGTCGAGCTTTACACATTATTTCAGTATTGGCGCTCAGAGTGTGGCATAACTGGAGCCTCTATTAAATTTTTGAGTAATTTGAAAAATGGTAAAAATGTAAAGCTTTCAAACGAAGTTCGCCAATGGTTAAAAGATCATTTAGGAACCGATGACTCTAGTAGATTCAGACAAAAAGATGGTAATTTCATACTGATAAAGCATCCGTCTGTCTTAGCCCATCCCATACCTCGTAGTTCCCTGCGCTTTGTGATAACCTTGTGTACTGCCATCGGCGTTTTAGGAACCTTTTACGGTATACAAGAGGGACTCCAAGGAATAAATTTATCTACAGAAAATCCTAAAGAATTGATGACTGCCAGTAAAGGGCTACTGGTAGGAATGAAAACAGCTTTTTCTACTTCCTTGATGGGGCTTGGTTCTGGTAGCTTGTTTACTTTAGTTTTGTTTGGGTGTGATTCGCTAAGGCAGAAACGGCGCGATAGTTTGCGTCAGAAATTGAAGGCGATCGCAACTTTAAAAACAACAGACAATAACAATGGTGATTTAGTTGAGGCATTTATCCGTGTAGGAGATAAATTGTCAGGGTTAAACCAACTAAGTGCTGAAGCCATTGGTAAATCCGTGGGTAAGAGCATAGCAGAACAGTTCGCCGGGTTAAACCAACTGAGTGCTGAAGCCATTGGTAAATCTGTAGGTAAGAGCATAGCAGAACAGTTCGACGGATTAAATCAATTATCAGCCCAAGCTATTGGTCTAGCCGTGCGTCAGCAGATATTTCCAGCTTTAGAAGCAATTTTCAAAGAGCAGAAACAACTTCGAGAACTCCAAGAAAATCAGGGACAGAGAGTTTTAGAAGAACTCATTAAGGATATGCGAGTTCAGGTACTCGAACCCATTGCAGATCGACTAGATAAAAGTGCAGAGTTAACCCAACAAGCTTCTGAAGCTGTACTGAGTCTGCATAGAGAATTGGGTGGTATATCTCAAAGTTTGGCTAGTTCCATCCTGACAATTGAGAAATTTCAAAAAGAAACTTTGGTCGAACTCCAAGTATTCGCTAACCACCTGGGATACACTCTCAATCAATTTCAAACAGATACAAAAGGTGTTTTCCAACAAACAGCCGACGAAATTAATCGAGCCGTAAACCAAAGTATCCAAGGAATGACAGCCCAGCGAAGTGCTTTTGAAGTCAGTGCAGTGCAAGCTGCTGCTACCTTCCGGGGAATTCGAGAGGAACTTCAGACAGCGCTACAAGAACGCGCATCTGTGGAAAAGGAGATGCTTCAAGGATTTGCTAACAATATGGGACAAACTTTGAGTCAATTCCAAACTGAAACTACGGGAGTTATACAACAAACATCTCACGAAATTAATCGAGCTGTAGTTCAAAGTATCGAAGGAATGACAGCCCAGCGAAGTGCTTTTGAAGTCAGTGCAGTGCAAGCTGCTGCTACCTTCCGGGGAATTCGAGAGGTA
>NZ_JBIQNW010000002.1:258566-334004 GCF_047228265.1 Nostoc sp. UIC 10607
GAACTTCAGACAGCGCTACAAGAACGCGCATCTGTGGAAAAGGAGATGCTTCAAGCTACTCGGACTGGAATTATCCAAATTCTCACCCAAGCAAATAAAACCTTTCATGAACAAACTAATACTCTACAAACAGTGGGTAATCAAGCCTCTGGATTGATGAATGATGCGAAGGATAATCTTCTGGCTACTTTAGTAAATATTGATGCGACACTCACAGCAACTCGCCATACAGTAGAAGATGATTTGACAAGATTTAGAGAAGAATATCAAACAAATTTACAGACATTCTTTCAACAACAAAACAACTTACTTGAGGGGACACTAGGCAAACAACGAGATGGATTATCTGGGGTTGTGAACAATCTTGATAAAGTCTTCCGAGAAGAATCTCAAAGGCGTAGTGAATTGACTCAAGAAGTAGATAAAAGTATGACTAAAATTCAGGTGTCTGTAGAACAAATTAACAGATTAGTTAGTGCGGCTGGATTAAACGATGCACAACGACTAATGCAACTACAAGAATTTGCTCGTGATATTGGCGAACAAGTGCAAATTGTGGACAATTCATATAGAAATTTGAATCGAAAATTTGACGATAGCCTTCAGGCTTGGCAAGGTCATCTTGAAGTTTCTATGCAAAGGACTGTTGACTCACAGTTAAGCTTTTTCCAACAAGCAGATACTTC
This sequence comes from Nostoc sp. UIC 10607, assembly GCF_047228265.1. Lineage (NCBI taxonomy): Bacteria > Bacillati > Cyanobacteriota > Cyanophyceae > Nostocales > Nostocaceae > Nostoc > Nostoc sp. UIC 10607. Next base: position 259,253 of record NZ_JBIQNW010000002.1, read on the forward strand.
TATGGCTAGAGTTTGCGGAGGTTTGCTAGAGACAGCAAAAGTTCTAGTAGCTGCACATGATAACCGCCAATTTGGTAATGGTGGAAGCAATCATGGATGATTTTATCAGAGGTGAAATTGATGCAGAGATTATAGAGGATGATGACTCTAGTATCTATCTGTCTATTGGCGATCTGATGTCTGGGTTACTAATGTTTTTTGCTTTGCTATTTATCACTGCCCTACTCCAGCTTGCACAAAAGGATGTACCAAAACGAGTAGTAATTGGTAATGTTGTGGGACAGATGAAAAGCAACAATATCAATGTCAAAGTAAACCCGGAAACTGGGGATGTCAGTATCCAAGAATCAATTCTTTTTGCCAAGGGGAGTACAGAACTTAAACCAGAAGGTAAAGCCTTCCTACGCCGCTTTATTCCTGTTTATAGTGGGGTTATTTTCTCAAAACGAGAATTTGAGCAGGAAATTAGCCGCGTAGTTATAGAAGGTCACACTAGCTCAGATGGAGACGATAAAACTAATTTAAAACTAAGCTTGTTGCGCTCATCATCAGTTTATAACTACATTTTTTATGAGATGAATTTCTCTACCAAAGCACCTTTAAGCCAGAAAATATTAGCTGCTGGTCGTGGAGAAATTGAATCTGAAAATAAACGTGATAATCCAGGCGATCGCAAGGTAGTTTTCCGCTTTCAGTTTCGCAGTGATGAGTTAAAAAAAGATATCGTAAAAACCTCTATCTAAAGGAGCTACAAATTTGAATTATCAGTTTTCTATTCCTTCCCTACCTGAAACTTCCAAGTGTAGTCCTAATCAACTTATTCAGCTTGCAAGTAACTTACCAGATGCAACAATATCAATACCAAGTGTTGATAAAATATTAGAAGCTATTGAACAAGGTAAAGATGATCAAGTAAGTAAGTTGGACTGGGTTTACTGCATTCATGCTAAAGCACAGTGGGATCAGCAAAATATTGACAAATCCGGGAAAACATCAGCAGCTATTTGGAAGGTAGCAATTTATAACTCATGGTTGCAACATCAGCTATTGTGGCGTTTAGCTCTTTATTATAGTGGTCATCAAGAACAGGTGTTAGCACAGTCTCTAGGAGAATCTTTTGATATCTTTGCTAATTCTGACTTAGTTAATCACTTGCTACCAGTTCAAATTATTCGGGCGCTTCGCAGTAAACAAGCTGGTAGAGAATTAGCAAAAATTGCTTGTGAACAGCGTATTAATCGAACTGAATTTCTAAACAAAATCCGAGAATATTTGCCTGTTTGGATTCCATTATTTAGCAAATTTATAGAAGACATAACGCCCTATTTTACTACAATTCGCTCTCCAAGTCAGCAGCAAGTAAGATGGTTGTTAAGTTGTTTGGATGAAATGTCAGAGAGTCAGCAAATAAAAGCTGTTAATCATTTGCTAACTAATGTTTCCAATGATATAGCAAGCAATCATTCTTTACTGGTTGATTGGTTGAGACATAACTATAGAAATGGTGAAAATTGGTATAAACTTTCAGATCCAGCAAGGCAAAAACTTAGAGAGTGGATTGGAGGTATCAATTATGGTGATTTCCAAAAGCTAGTAAATCTCATATTGAACAAGCTGGATTTAGAAAACTTCGAGTCAAATCGGCTATGTAGTCGCAGGGATTTTTGGGCTAATTACAGTAACCGCTTTGAACGGCTTCGCATCTTGTTACCCAAGACATCACAAATTGCCATAGGGTATCAAATCCAAGGAGATGTTGATCTATTAGAGGATGATGGTAGCGACCCAACAGAAGTTTGTATATTCGATTTTGGTGAGTGGTTTGTAGTCGAATTCTTTCGTGGAAGAGGTAGTGAGACGCGCCTGTTTCCGAAAAATTCCAGAAATGAGCAAATCCTTTTTGGTGAATCCACACTTTCAGTCAAGCGGATTCGTTGTCTGGGTGGCGATAAGCACGATCATGAATTTCTTTGGCAATTCTTTTGCCGCCAATGGCTTGCAAATAAGGGAATTAACCCAAATCCAGGTACTGAACCTTACAGAAACCCGACAGCAGATCAATTACAACAGCGAGAAAACAGGCTTGGGCGGTGGAAAAGAGAAATTGAATATCTGGAACGCCAACATCGAGTCTATGTGTGATGTTAGAAATTTTATAGAGACTACTGATGCACAATAATGGTGTCTCGATTTATTTCAATATAGGAATGCTGCTTAAACAATTCAACTACAGATTGGAAGTTAGCTATAAATAGGGATTCCAATTCTGAGTTATTGATATTCCCTGTCGTGATTAAAAGTAGTTTATAAGGTTCCTAAACTGTTAAAAAAGAGCTGACAAAATCCACATCTTTGGTAATTAAAATTCGATTTTGTTGAATTGATACGGCATTAATCTCATTATCTGGCGTAGCATTTTCTCGTGGTAAGTCTCTGGTGTGGATCGTGTCATAACCTGAAGTTTTGAGAAAACGGGCAAGACGAACTGGTAACTGAGCATCGACAAGAAATTTCATGAGGCAATTCGATGAATGCTTTTGACTTGGCTGAGTCGAGCGGCAAATAACAAGACAGCCAAAATATCTTTAGATTCTAAATCGTCATAATCTGCCAATATTTCTTCAGTAGTCATGCCAGAACTGAGCAGTTCCAAAATAAACTCAACTGGATAACGAAGTCCTCGAATGCAGGGTTTACCGTGGCAGATATTTGGATTATGAGTGATGCGTTGTAGAAGTGTGTTATCCATAAACTCTTACCTTATTTTTGTTGTCATCTTTTAATTCTAGATGCGAACTGACAACAGTCCATTGCGATCGCACTAAGCTAGATGTTAAAACTTTGGATGTATTGACTTATACGCAAATTACCCCACTCCCACTGTAATCGCATACATTCAACCCTCTTCAAAATGCACCACAACCACGTTAAGCTGAATTAGAGTGACAATTTATTGCGCTTTTTAATATATAAATCTCTGTTCTTGTCAAATTTTAATTTTTTCTGCTTGAGAAACCCGGAATGCTAGACCGAATTTTTGATTACCTCGACTTTCATTTCAGCCTTGAAGCCCTTATAGTTCTGCTGATCCTGGTGCTTTTAGAGGCGCTGTTATCTGCCGACAATGCGATCGCCCTGGCTGCGATCGCTCGGGGACTGGAAGAGGAAGAACTTGAGCGTAAAGCACTCAACTTTGGTTTAGTTGCTGCCTATGTGCTGCGAATCACCCTGATTCTCACTGCCACTTGGGTACAACAATTCTGGCAATTTGAATTATTGGGCGCTGCTTATCTGCTGTGGTTGGTATTCCAACACTTTACCTCGGAAGAAACTAAAGACGATCACCATCACGGGCCGCGGTTTAATTCATTGTTGCAAGCGATACCTGTGATTGCATTTACAGATTTGGCATTTTCTTTGGATAGCGTGACAACTGCGATCGCAGTTTCTCAAGAAAAATGGCTGGTGCTGACGGGTGCAACAATTGGTATTATCACGCTGCGATTCATGGCGGGATTGTTTATCCGTTGGTTAGACGAATATGAAAACCTAGAAGACGCAGGCTATATAACTGTAGCGTTCGTGGGCTTGCGCCTGTTGTTGAAAGTGGTGAACGATAATTTAGTTCCACCAGAATGGATCATGATTACTGCGATCTTCTTGATTTTAGGCTGGGGATTTTCCAAGCGTGTTAGCACTGAATTGCCCCAAGTAGAACCAGAAAAGAGCGAAGTCTCTAAGTAAGTGAGGAGGGAGGGAGAGTTAGGAGTGAGGAGTGAGGAATTATTAATTATAAATTTTTAACTCCTAACTCCCAACTCCCAACTTTTAACTCCCAACTCCTAACTCTTAACTCCTAACTCTTAACTCCTAACTCTTAACTCCTAACTCTTAACTCCTAACTCCTAACTCTCTATTACTCGCGCAACCAAGGCGTTAAGTGTGGTTGCCAATTTACTAATTCTTCATCCTTAAACCATAGGGCTATTTCCCGTTGCGCGGTTTCTTGAGCATCAGAACCGTGGATCAAGTTGCGACCAATATTCAGTCCAAAATCGCCGCGAATCGTTCCTGGCTCTGCTGTTAAGGGGTTCGTAGCACCAATAATCTTTCTGGCAGATGCAACAACGCCATCACCTTCCCATACCATCGCTACCACTGGGCTAGAAGTGATAAATTCGACTAAACCACCAAAAAAAGGACGTTCTCGGTGAACATCATAGTGTTGTTCAGCCAATTCCCGACTGACTTTCAGAAACTTTAAACCAACTAGGGTAAAACCTTTAGTTTCAAAGCGACGGATAATTTCCCCCACTAATCCCCGTTGTACTCCATCTGGCTTAATTGCTAAGAATGTGCGTTCCAAAGCTATCTCCAAAAACTTAATGAATTTTTTATCTGGTCAATTGTCCCCGTTGGCGTAGCGTCTCCTTTAGGAGAAGTTCTGTTCGCCTGTCATTTGTTCAAGGATTTGCCACTAATGACTAATAACCAATGACTAATGACTATTGACACATTACTCTTGACCAATCAGAGTTTATCTCAGAAATTATCATTGGGTGCATATACGTTCCCAAATGAATGCGTTAAATTGTTAATTCGTGGGTGAAAAACAGAGGTTAGGAAGAAATGGGTGTTGATTCAACTGCTACATCTGACGAGGTGGTACAAGTACCGTCCAATGGACACAAAGAAGTGAAAAATCATAAGCAAAAAAAGCTGTTACCACCTAGTCCTACCGCAGGAGATTTACCTCGCTCCTGGAAAATTGAGGATAGTGAAGCCTTATACCGAATTGAGGGTTGGGGACAACCTTATTTTTCCATTAGCGCTGCTGGTCACGTGACCGTGGCACCCAAGGGCGATCGCGGGGGATCTCTCGACTTGTTTGAATTGGTCAATGCCATGAAACAGCGCAACTTGGGACTTCCCATGTTGATTCGCTTTTCTGATATTTTGGAAGACCGGATTGAGCGGTTGAATGCTTGTTTTGCCAAAGCGATCGCCCGCTACAACTACCCTGGTGTCTACCGTGGTGTGTTTCCCGTCAAGTGCAATCAAGAGAGGCATTTGATTGAGGATTTAGTGAAATTTGGCAAACCCCATCAATTTGGTTTAGAAGCCGGTTCCAAGCCAGAATTAATGATTGCTCTGGCTGTCCTGGATACACCAGGAGCATTGTTAGTTTGCAACGGCTACAAAGACCGAGAATATATCGAAACGGCAATGTTAGCCCAAAGACTAGGGCAAACACCAATCATCGTCTTAGAACAGATTGAAGAGGTTGATTTGGTGATTGATGCCAATCGCCAGTTAGGTATTAAGCCAATATTAGGTGTTCGTGCTAAACTCAGTACCCAAGGCATGGGACGTTGGGGAGCCTCTAGTGGCGATCGCGCTAAATTTGGTTTGACAATGCCTGAAGTAATCGAGGCTGTTGACAAGTTACGGGAAGCTAACCTGCTCGATTCTTTGCAGTTGATGCACTTCCACATCGGCTCACAAATCTCTGCCATTAATGTGATTAAAGATGCTATCCAAGAAGCCAGCCGCATTTATGTGGAATTGGCAATGCTGGGGGCAGATATGAAATATCTTGATGTTGGTGGTGGCTTGGGCGTAGATTACGATGGCTCCCAAACCAACTTTTATGCATCAAAAAATTACAACATGCAGAACTATGCCAACGACATCGTGGCAGAGTTAAAAGATACCTGTGCCGAGCGCCAGATTCCCGTACCAACACTGATTAGCGAAAGTGGACGAGCGATCGCTTCTCATCAGTCGGTGCTGATTTTCGACGTTCTTAGTACTAGCGATGTACCCCTGGATTCACCAGAACCTCCACAAGAGGGAGAATCCCCGATTATCAATTACCTGTGGGAAACTTACCAATCGATCAACAAAGAAAACTATCAAGAGTTCTACCACGATGCGGCACAATTCAAAGAAGAAGCTATCAGTCGCTTCAACTTAGGAATTTTACGTCTCAGAGAACGAGCCAAAGCCGAACGCCTCTACTGGGCTTGTTGTCAGAAAATTCTAGACATCACTAGACAGCAAGAATACGTACCCGATGAATTGGAAGACCTAGAGAAAATTATGGCTTCCATCTACTACGTCAACATGTCAGTGTTTCAATCAGCACCAGATTGCTGGGCGATCGATCAGCTATTCCCAATCATGCCAATCCACCGCTTGGATGAAGAACCAACGCGGCGGGGAATTTTGGCAGACCTCACCTGCGACAGTGATGGTAAAATCGACCGCTTTATAGACTTGCGCGATGTCAAGTCGGTTTTAGAACTACACACCTACAAGCCCGGAGAACCCTATTATTTGGGAATGTTCTTGAATGGAGCTTACCAGGAAATCATGGGCAATTTGCACAACCTATTTGGGGATACTAACGCCGTTCACATCCAATTAACGCCTAAAGGTTACCAGATTGAACACGTTGTCAAAGGCGACACCATGAGCGAAGTGGTGAGCTACGTCCAGTATGACTCCGAAGATATGGTGGAAAACATTCGCCAGCGCTGCGAGAAAGCATTAGAAGAGAAGCGCATCACCCTAGCGGAATCTCAGCGATTGCTGCAAACCTACGAGCAGAGTCTCAGAAGATATACGTATCTAAATAGTTAGGAGTTAGGAGTGAAGAGTTAGGAATAAAGTTAAGAGTTAGAAGTGAAGAGGAAAACACAAAATAATAACTCCAAACTTCTAACTCCTAACTTCTAACTTCTAACTTCTAACTTTAACTTGCGTTTGTCCCCAACAATTCCTCTATTGCTTGTCGTTCAACAGGGGTATGGGATGGTGGTGTCTGACGGGCATCGGTAATCAGCCAGTCTAAAGCAGCGGCTTGAACATCGATTGCAGCGCCAGTTTTATCCACGCAATAACGTCCAAACACCAGCTTATCGACTAACCGGACTCCAGGGCCTAGCCGCGACCATTCAAAAATCACGCTGTTTTCGACTGTTGCACCACTACATATCCAACAATTGGGGCCAATCATCGCTGGGCCGACAATTTTAGCTCCGTCTTCTATTCTCGTCATGCCGCCAATATAAACTGGACCTGTAATATCCACCTTGTCCCAATTTACGGCGACATTTAAGCCAGTGTAAATGCCAGGGGCGACTTCATGACCGGGAATTTGCACATTTTTGATTTCACCCAGCAGTACACCGCGAATCGCCCGCCAATAGTCTGGGACTTTACCAATATCTACCCATTCAAAGTCCATAGGGATGGCATAGAAGGGAGCTTTGATTTCTACCAATTTGGGAAATAATTGGCTACCAATGTCATATTCCACATCAGAGGGGATGTAGTTAAAAACCTCTGGCTCAAATATGTAAATACCTGTGTTGATATTGGTGCTGAGGGCTTCTTCAGTTGAAGGTTTTTCTTGGAAAGCTTTGACACGACCATCCTCGTCAGTGACAACCACACCGTAGCTAGAAACTTCTTCCTTGGGGACAGATTTCGTAATAATAGTAGCGATCGACCCTTTAGCTCTATGCCATTTAACCGCCGCAGTTAAATCCAGGTCAATCAAAGCATCACCGCACAACACCACAAAGGTATCATCAAAAAACGGTGAGAAGTCTTGGATGCGCCGCATCCCTCCAGCTGAACCTATTGCTTCTCCCTCCAGTTTACCTTCATCATCAATTTTCCCTTCAAAGGAATAGGCAATCTGCACCCCAAACCGCTGACCATCACGGAAATAGTTTTCTATTTCCTCAGCCAAATGACTAACGTTGACCATAATCTGGTCAAATCCATGTTGGCGTAACAGTTCCAGCAAGAACTCCATCACTGGCTTTTGCAGGATGGGAATCATTGGTTTAGGAATTGTATAGGTAATCGGACGCACGCGAGTACCCTTGCCAGCCGCGAGAATCATCGCTTTCATAAAAATTTATTCCTCAACCACAAGCCAGTTTACTTTCATCGAGTGATACTTAATCATCAGTTTTTATTTCTGCTCTAAGTCATCCTCAAAACAGGGATAACAGGAATTTAGTGGTTATTGCAACCATAGGTATACTTAGATGACAAGCGATCGCTTATCTTTTCAATTTACTCGGATTTTGGGACTGAATCAAAAATCTGTAAATTATCTGTAGGGCTATTTTGCGCTTTTTTAGTTCATTGACTGCTCAAAAGGTTTGTCAGTGTTAGCTGAATCTGTAAGCAGGCGAATTTTAATCTCATGGTAAAACTCCTCTTGAAATAGCTCTACTTTCGATTGAGCCGAGAGCAATAGTAGGGCCCAAAAAACGCTAACTAAATGGCTGTGTTTAGACTCATGTCCAGACCCATTTTGGTATGGTTGCTTTGTCTGAGTCCATAACTCTACAAGTTGTTCTAAATTCAACCAATTTTGTTCTGAATTTAGCTCCCTTGCCGATATATTCAACACCTGCTCCAGTTCCCCAGCCACTTCCGTCAGATTTTCCTGGTGAGCTAACTCCAGCGCCTCCCGCATACTTTGGACGCTAGGCAGACGTCTGGGACGGATAGGTTTGCTGACTTTTTCTACTAGTTTTAGCTGGTTCGCCATAATCTGCAATTGCTTGATTAACTCTTGCAGAGTCACTCGGCGCTTTGGTGGCGGCATTGCCGCTGGACGACGACGCAATTGCCGTTCTAATGGTAGACGATGACCGTGATGTGATATTCCGTCTTCATCTTCCAGTAGGGTATCATCTACTACACCATCTTGGACATCTCCGACTGTTGACAACTGCATCAACGTATTTGCTTTGAACAATACCAGCATTGATGCTGACAAAAATGCCTGTCCAGATTGGGACAAGTCAGCTTCATAACCTCTTCCTATTGCCTCTGGTGCCATCAGTTCTAAGTAACGGTCAATCACCTCAATCACTTGGACATCCCAAGGGTCAATTTCTCCCTGTTCCGCTTGGTAAATCAGGAGTGTGATTGTTTCTAATAGCTCGGAAGCTTCCATCAACAGGTTCTAAGTTAATTAATGAGAATTAAAAGATCATAAATTCAACAGTAAACTCATTGACTATTGGCAAAGCGTGTACTTTATGAATTCCCTTGCGCTTCTTTTATTTAGGAATTGCCTGCTGGCGGTATCCCCTGAAATTTGTAATCAATCACCATTGTGAATTGTGAGATCAGATTGTGCAACTTTTGACCTTGGGCATTGGGCATACCCCTCTGCCGTCTTAATCGGGGGGCGAGTCATGAGTCATAATGACAGTTGATACAAAGTCACTCGGCTTGCCGCTCTTGATCGCATCAAAAGTGCCTTTAATAGTACCAGCAATGGGAACAGCAACAAGCGTCCCCAATAATCCAGCAATCTCAAATCCCATCAAAATAGCAACAAAAATCCAGATAGGATTCAATCCAATAAAGTTGCCGAGTAACCTGGGAGCTAACAGGTTATCTTTAAGCTGCTGCATAAGAATTGCCGCTATGGCGACTTGAACTGCTAACCACCAATTTTGCAGCAGTACTAAAATCGTCACCAGACCAATGCCAAGAGATGCCCCAATAAAGGGAATTAGTTCTGAGATACCGATTAATATGGCAAACAACAGGGCAAAGGGCACCTTCATCACTAAGAAAATTGGTGTCAGGGCTAGCACCATGAAAAGTCCTAGCAACAACTGGCTGAGGAAGAAGTTCTGGAAATTTAGGCGTAAGGATGCGGTAAGTGGGTCTCCAATATTAGAGGGTAAAAGATTGACCAGACCATACCAGACGCGATCGCCATATAAAAGCATATAGAATGCAAGCACAATGACTAACACTATGTCAAGTAAACCTGATAGCAGTGTTCCAGCAAATCCCACTGCACCAGAAGCTAGCTGTTGCACCAGATTCTGAATGTTGGCATTGATTTGACTGCTTACAACTCTCAGATCAATCGGCAAACGTCGTTGTTTTGCCAGCATCTCAAATTGCTCTAGGTTTGCTTGACTGGCACCTAACCAATCAGGGATCTTATTTAAGAGTTGGATTGTTTGGTCAATGATCAACGGCACTAGGGTGACGCCCAGAATCCCAAATAGAGTTAATGTTGCAAGTAAAACTATGATCACCGCCTGAGTACGCGTAATCCGAGCACGTTCAAAGAACTTAACCGGGTAATTTAGTAGAAAAGCCAGAATCGCCGCAATGCTCAAGACGGTAATCGGATGCTGGAAGTAGCGAAAAAGCACCGACAGTAGCCAGACATTAAGAGCGATAATTGGACCGCTCAGACCATAAATTAACAGGCTTTGGAGGGAGGTCGAACGGCGCATCTTATGCAACCTAGTTTAGATATTCCTGAGACAATTTGTAAAATTCCTGATGGCACTGATAATTATCATAGATTTTTTTAACAACGGTATATATAGAAAAGCATAAGTGTATCTGATCGCAGGAAGTAAATCAAAATGGACAAAACTGTAGCTGACCTTCGCAAAGACTACACCTTGGAAGGTTTGAGCGAACTCGAAGTAGACCTCAATCCTTTTATCCAATTTAGAAAATGGTTCGATCAGGCTCTAGCAGCACAACTCCCTGAACCCAATGCCATGACCATTGCTACCGTTACACCAGACGGTAAGCCCTCAGCCAGAATGGTGCTGTTGAAAGATTTTGATGAACGGGGCTTTGCTTTCTTCACCAACTACAACAGCCGCAAAGGACAAGAACTGGCAGAAAATCCTCTGGCGGCTTTAGTCTTCTGGTGGGCGGAACTTGAACGTCAAGTTCGGATTTGTGGGTATGTAGAGAAAGTTTCCGAAACTGAGTCCGACCAGTATTTTGATACTCGCCCTGCCAACAGTCGCCTGGGTGCGTGGGTATCTAATCAAAGTGAGGTGATAGAAAGCCGAGAAGTCCTGGAGCGACGTTTACAGGAGTTCTACAGCAAATATGAAAATCAGGAAATTCCCCGACCGCCTCATTGGGGAGGCTTACGAGTGATCCCCACAGAAATTGAGTTTTGGCAAGGCCGCCCCAGCCGTCTGCACGATCGCTTACTCTATAGGCGTTTAGATAATGACACTTGGAAAATTGAGCGGTTGTCACCCTGAACAGATGAGAGAGCAAGGGGAAATGTAGCTTTAGCTTCCCGCAGGCTGGGGGACAAGGGAGAATTATTGAACAAGTTTCTTTCTTCCTTGCCTCCATCCTCTCCTTGCCTTCCTTGTCTCTTTCCTATGCCCAATGCCCCACATCAGAGCATCTGTAAAATTTCAATACATTACCACTGGGTGATCAAATCTTGAATTGCTGCCCGTGCTTCTGATAAAGATTGGGTACGGGCATCACCTTCATTCAGGCTATTAGCGTTAATAAATTGAATGTCTGTAATCCCAATAAAGGCAAAAATCGTCCGTAGATAGGGTTCTTGGAAGTCGTAAGCAGCGAAAGGAGATGTGGCACTAAAGTCACCGCCGCGAGCTGTAATGATCAGCGCCTTTTTACCCTCAACTAACCCTTTAAAACCGCCTTGAGCATCTATAGCAAAAGTCCGGTTAGCGCGAACGATTTGGTCGATGTAAGCCTTAAAAGTGGAAGGGATATTCAAGTTATACATTGGCACTCCAAAGACGTAGCGATCGGCTGCCAACAACTCATCAATCAGTTCATCAGAAATCCTGATTGCCTCAGTTAATTCTGGAGTATGGGTTTCTGGTGGTGAAAATGCAGCTGCAATCCAAGCTTCATCAACGTGAGGAACTGGGTGACGACCTAAATCTCGATAGGCGATCGCGTCTTCAGGATGCGCTGCTTTCCAACTACTGACGAATTCCTTAGATAGTTCTCTTGAGTGCGATCGTTCAGCACGGGGGCTGGAATCAATATGTAGAATGTTTACCACCAAATATCTCCTGATTCGCTAGGATTTACTGCTTTTAATGTTTTTGAGTCTAAATTTCAAAGCATTACATCAGATACTAAAAGTAACTAGTTACTAAAGTAAAGTAGTTACCATAAAGTAACTGTTGGAAAATTTTAGCTAACTTATCGATGTCTGTCTCTAAAAATCCTGATGCTTGCCCTGTTAGTATTCTGATGTCTTTACTATCAGGGCCCTGGACAATGTACATATTGTGGGTATTGTGTAATAGTGGGCCTACTCGCTTTGGTGCATTGAAGCACCTAGTCGAGGGCATCTCAACCAAAGTTCTGACGGAAAGACTGAGGATGCTTGAGGCAGCAGAAATTATTTATCGCCAGTATGAACCAACTGTTCCGCCCCAAGTAACTTACGGTCTTACAGCACGTGGTCAGGAACTCATTGAAATCCTTCATCAACTCAGTGCACTTGCTGAACGTTGGTATGGCAGCGAACAACAGTCTGAATGTGAAGTAAAAAAGCCGATGCATTCTCCATCGGCTTAACTGACAATATTCAACAGGTGAATAGTCTAATGTTCCTGAATAGCTGCTGCTTTGGGAGGAAACTGAATTCTGGGATCTGGCATGAAATTGTATCTCAAGTACAATCCACCCCAGACAAACAGGATAATCAATAAAGCACCAATACCAAGGGGACTAGGAAGCCAGAAAACAGCTTCTATATGGTTTAGCTCACCAGGCTGGAGTTTCCACACCAGTTGATTGCCATTCTTTTCTGGGGTAATGGCAGTTTCAGTTTGTTGAATATTTTTGGCTCCCCAAGGAGTCTTCAGGCTAAAGTCCAAGTCGAGAATTGAACCAGCATTAGCCAGAACATTACCTTTGCTGGCAATTAGAGACAGCGATCGCAAATCCAAATCATAAATCAACCGATTTCGGACTAAAAGTAAAAAATTGTTTTGCTCCAAGAGGACATTTGATTCAATTTTCGGCAGTTCTGAGCCAGATTCGCTCTGCACAGACTCAGAGGGTTGATTAACACGGGAGTTAAAAAATTCGTTGAACTTCTCTTGCAATTCCCTACCACTACTAAAAGGAATTGTGACGATGATTTCTTCTTGGGAAACTCGCTGTGTTTTACCTTCAAGTTTACGGGTGCGGCGCTCTATGCTATTTAACCATTCATATACATAATCGCCACTAAAACTAGTTAGCCGCTCTCCTAGCTTAATATGCTGTACTATTTCGCCACTATTTGAATTGTCAAAGTTAAGCCCCACATCGTACTTAACACAGCCAGATAGTAGCAGGGATGTTAACAGCACTAGCCACAGAATAGGATTCCGCATGGGAAAGACACGGTTACTTCGATTTCGACCAATTAATGGTGATAGAAATTCCATTTTTGCCAACACAAAACTAAATGGTCTGATTAACCACAAGAAAATTTTTCCTAAAGTTGAAGAATTCATAACTAGAAATCTCTCCAAAAGTCAAACTTTTTAACTTATCTTGACTTTTATCTCAAGGGGAGGCATTTCGGTTTTCTCCCAAGAGGAGATGTCAAGGGCGATAGCGATAGTATTGGCCCTCAACCTCCACCAATTGCAAACACCAAATCATAGATTTTGGTGGGGTACTTTCACCCTTGTTCCACAACGTTTATGCCAGAAGTTCGATATAAGAGATATAAGAGCTTTTTACCCTGGAATTTCTGCTTTTATTATTAAATTTTTTGATAAATGTTTCAAGACGATGGAGAGGAATCAACAAAACTGCAAGTAATTTAAACTTTTTGTTGCTCCTTTATTTCTCTGAACTCGTCGTCTAATAAATTCTGATATATTTCCACTAATTGATTATTTAAAATATTTATATTGTAATGTTTTTCTACAAAGCTCCTACCTGCTGCACCCATTTTAGACCATACTTCTGGATGTTTGACTAAATAGCTCAACTTCTCGGTCAATGCGTCCACATCTCTCTCTGGCACAAGAAATCCTGAAATACCATCTTGAACTAATTCTGGAATTCCACTGTGCTGGGTGGTTACTACTGGCAAACCCATCGCCATTGTCTCCATTAGCGCAACAGGAATGCCTTCTTGGTCACCTATTTTACTGGTTACACTGGGAGCCAAAAAGATATGTGAGTTATTGAGAATTCCAATTACTTCTTGTTGCTGTTGTGAGCCTAGTAGTTTTACAGCGTCACCAACACCTAATTTTTTGATTAACCGCTGTAATTTTTTCCTCATAGAGCCATCACCTACAATAGTGTATTGAATATTGAAATTGTTAGCTCTCAATTTAGCAACTGCACGAATACCGTATTCTATACCTTTTTTTTCAACCAATCGAGCGACTGTGACAACATTAACTTGACCATCATCTCGAGGTTTGCGTACAGCAAAGGCAAATCTTTGGCAATCAATTCCCATATGATGTACAGCTATTTTGCCAGTACATCCCATTTTTATTAATCGTTGTTTCCAATGTTCACTAATTGGTAAAAAAAGATCACCTAGATTGAATAATAGGTCGTATGCTTGCTCTCCATTTTTTCTTAAATAGGTGGTCATGTCATAGCCATGAAATACAGTGATTAATTTTCCTTGAATGGCACCAATTTGACGCCATAAAACTGCCTTTAGCCCGAAAGGGCCAAAGTGACAGTGGATAATGTCATAATTTTGTTTGTGCTTTAGCAGTATAATCGTCGCGTAGAATAATTCTAAGGAAATAGCTCGGCTACCATATTTGAAAAAATTTAGTGATTCTATTAATGGTACAGAGTGTTTAGAGAAATTTGCTGTTAACCAGATCAAAGCTTTGATCATTCGTACAATATAATTGTCAGGCCCCTTATTATAATAGTAGGTACGTTCAAGAAGCTGATACTTTTCAACGTCAGGGTGTATTTTTGAAATATCCCCTACATGTCTTGCGTAAATATCAACCTCATGCCCAAGGTCTATTAAACCTGTAATTTGGTTAAGTATAAAAGTTTCAGATACCTTTGGAAAAGGTTCGACAATAAAAGCTATTTTCATCAGATCAAGATCCTCAATTATCAAGCCATAATACTTCGGTTGCAAGATGACACGCCAGGCATTTTCGCAAAATACATTACCTCAAAAATACTAATTTAATCAGTTTTTTCAAAACAAGTGTTAAGGATTTCAGAAATGGTGTTTTATATAAATGATTGTATTTATTAATTACAGTATCCATAGAACTTTTAAAATAATCAAAATTGTCAACTTCTATAGCTTTCTCAAAAGCAGTATGGCTTTGGCTGGCCATCAATATCCTCAATTCATATATCTTTTTTTGCCTCAAGTTTATATGATTAAACTGCGCTTTAATGCGTTTTAATGGTCTCCAAGAACCTGCTTTATCTTTCAAATAGAGACGATAAGCTAAACCATCGCGTCTATGACGTAATCCAGCATCTTGTGATTTTGCAACCTCATCAGCGCTAATGTAATCTAAATTTAGCCTTCCTGAAGATATGCCACTTTCAATTAAAGCTTGAATTAATGGATTACGGACGACAACAACATTAGTACCATTACTATCTTTAACATATTGAGGTAACCAAGCATCACCAACAACGATATCTGCGGTTTCGGCTATTACATCATCACAGTAATCACAAGCTTGATACTTGAAAAAGCCATGTCCCCAAAGATAACCATAAAAATCATGATTTGACTTCGTAATGCTAACTTCTTGGTTATCCTGATTTCCTACAACCTCAATACCATAGCGATTTGCATCTTGATTATGAATTTTCTTTCGGAAGTTGATAGAAAGAAGATTACCAGATTGCACTCCACACTGCCAACCAAACATATCGGCAAATCGAGTACTTTTTAAGTGTCCACATACGAGTCCTATACAGAATTGAATGCGTTCACCGATAATAGTATCTTGTTTTGCTAAAAGACGAACTGCCTTAATAAAGCATGGAACACCAACAATTGCGTATCTGCCAGGGCGTTTTCGCACTAAATCTAAGACTTCTGACATTTCGACTGGATAATAACGAGACTTTGCACCAGCGCGGATTTTATCAATTGAATCTGAAACTTCAAAACGAAATAACATTGGATCAGTTTCTGATGGTTTTTGTCCATGCACATGAATTACAGCATCAATCAAACCTTGGCTAAATAGTTCAGTAATAATCCATGTACCCATACCACCAGAACTACCATGCTTGCGAAAATCTTTCTCTGACACGAATCCAGCGTAATTAGCCAAGTAGTAACCAATCTGGCTATGATGCTGGCAATTTTCACTAAAAAGTTCTTGACCTATTTGGTCTTCGTTGGTACTAACCCCTGAAAATGGGCACACTGCTAGCACAGAAGGATTAAAAGTTTTACTATTATTTGAAGGATCTAGTGATGCACAAAAACGACCATATTTATCCAACTTCATATTAATTGGTGAATCCTGCACTGATGCACAGGCTCCGCAACCAATACAATATCCACCTGTTACTACGGTATTAAATAGAGTAGATACTTCTTCTGATTGATCTTGGTGTATTTTGGACATTTCTTTTTCAATTTATGATAGATTGACTAATAAAAAACTTTAATTCCTTAAAGACTTCACTTCATTTAACATTAATTGTCTTAGGAATTGTATCAAAATATGTTTTATTCCAATCAGTAACTTCTCTACTTTCAACGGATAAACACTCTTCTACCACTGAGGGAATTACATCAATATTCGGTACAAATTTTATGAAAGGAATTTCTTTAAACCAGTGCATTGCAGAAGTCAATTTATGATCTACCGTTGGTAATACTACACATGGCTTTCGGCATAAAATTGTAAAAATTAAGCCGTGATAACGATCAGTTACTACAACGTCCGCAGCCTGAAATAAATCAAGTGTACGTTCTAAAACGTTTTTTCTTTCATTCACTTTTATAGGGTTTGCAAGTGTTGTATCGAAGTAGGTGCAATCATAAGGCAGCTTTTCGGCTATTTCCTTTCGCTGCTCTGCATTTAAAGCAGATTCGTCATCAAGCCGCAAACAAAGAAGAACCTTTGGTGGGTTATTCTTTCTATCTGACTGCCTTGGAGGTAACGAAAGCACGAAGTCAGGCATACAAAATGTCTGGGCTTTTGGAAATAACTCTTTAGCCAACTCACCACTTTGCGGATCGCGACCTATGACTGTGAGATTTGGGTGAGTAGCGTAAATTTGGCGTGTATTCTCCCGCTCAGATCTGCCAGTTGGAGTATCACTAAAGTAAATTGTTTGTGGTAGGCTAACAATTTGGTTCTGAGGGAAGGAACTGATGAGTAAACGCCGAATACTCTCAGACCAAATACCACGATCGCCTAGATTGCCTCCACTATGAAGAAAAAATAAATCATTTGGTTGAACCAATTGCTTCAAAGCTGGAATAAATTTTTGAGATTCGTTTTTATCCAACTCAATCACAGGCAGTTCAGGAAAGTGCTTTTGTAGCCAAACCCTGATAGCAACTACCTGGGCATGATCTCCTATATTTTTTAAGTAGGGTGGAGGAGTCAAAGCATAAATGATTTTGCGTTGATTTATTAAAGATTTATGGGTGTATAAAAAATTTGCATTTTGTAGTTTTTGCTTAACTGGACGAAGAACTTCTTTAATGGTAGTCATAATACTGAATTTTCCTTTTTACGTTTGATAATGAATGGTATTAAATTCTTGAAATCCTGAAGTGCCGCTCTTCCTGCTGGTAGAGCAATAAGAACTAATAAAGTTATCGCTATATTAATCAAAAAAGCTATGGTAAGACTAATTATCGGATGGAATATTCCTACCCATTGACGAGTTATTAATAAGACGAATAGACCACATAAAGATGCAAGGGTAGATGGTGCCATTGTGCGATATAAGTCTACGGCTTTAACTGAGCCAGACCGTCCAACATACCAGAACAAGATGGGTGTACGAATGAGTAAACCAGAGATTGAATAAGAGGCAGCTACACCGACTGCTCCCCACTGTATACCAAAAACAATAGCTACAACCGACAATGTACTGCCAATAATTCCCCACTGGAACATATGGTTGGTACGTCCTTGCGTAATGAAAAGCCAACCAGTTGTATTTGCAACAGGCTGAGTGAAAGCTATAATACCGAGCAGTGAAAATATTGGACTGGCATCAGTCCATTGTGGTCCTAGAAGCAACAACACTATCCAGTCGGAAGTTGCAATCATGAATACCACTAAAGGAGCAGTGATGATAGTTAGCTTTTCTAGAATTCGCAGGTATGCTTGTCGATAGCGCTCTGGTGAATCTACTAATCTACTCAAAGCTGGTATAGCTACCTTTTCAAATGGAGCATTAATTTGTTGGAGTGGCAACAATAGCAATTGATAAGCTTTGGCATATAGACCTAACTGTTGTGCTCCCCAAACTTTTCCGATAAGTAAATTATCAAGGTTACGGGCAAAGTAATTGACAATATTAAAGCCAGTTAGGTTGCCACCAAAAACTAGCATAGACCGCACTCCTGATTGTTTGACAGGAAGACTCGGACGCCAACTACATACAATCCAAAATCCGACAGTGCTAACAATTCCCGTTACTAGTGGTAAAATTACCAACGCCCAATAGCCCAAACCAAACCAAGCAGCAATGATAGCACTTCCAATGCCAATCCCTACAGATACAATCTCATTGATCGTCAGCGCTTTGTATTGCATCTGGCGATTGAGCAAAGCAGAGTGTTGAACACCTAACCCACTGATGAAAAATCCTGATGCTAAACTTAGGGTAATCCAGAGCAAGCGTGGTTCATTATAAAACCAAGCGATTACAGGTGCGATCGCTACTGTAACTAGCATAGTTACAATCCCTAGTGCTACATTCACCCAAAATAGGGTACTAACTTGCTCGTGATTAATCTTTTCCTTCTGAACAGTTGCAGTTGACAACCCCAAGTCTTTGAATATGGTGACCAGACCGGTAACTACAGTCACCATACCCACCAAGCCATAATCTTGTGGTGTTAATAATCGAGCTAACACTACATTTGAGCCCAAAGTCAAGCCAAACTTTAAACCTTGGGCAACAATAGTAACTGCTCCACCTCTAATAGAGCGCCCTTTTAGGTCAGCTTTAAGATGTTCAGTATGGAAATACTGATTATTTTTGTCACTAGAAGCACGGTTTTTCATGTATCTGGTCTAAATTTCTAGCGGATATGTTGCTATCAACTAAATAAAACTGGTTGTTTCAGCAGTTGGAGCAAACATACAAATCAAAATGGGAACCAAGGAAAAACTGAATTGAAGATCCAGATTTAAAAATCTAGTGATTTTACTGAAGCTTTTGAGTCTCTTTGGATTAGATGGAAAATTGCCAGAAATGTTATAGAGTAATTCTGCCATAGTTTTTTGGCTAATTTGCAGCAGCTTTAAAAACTTTTAAAAAAAAATACTGGTAAATAAAATTACTAACCCTTTGTACTGCTTGAATACAAGTACTTGCGGCATTTCACCGTATGTGTACAGCCATCCAATTATGAAGCTTATATAAATATTTTATAATTTATATTGCCAAAAGTATCATCTTGATTTATCTGATAGTGATTAAGTACTTCACACTGAATAGGAAAAGGCAATAAAAGCCTGATTTTTGTTGCTCTTTCCTCATCTGTTATGTAGTAATAAAGGCTCTTAGGTGAGGTTCATCAAACTCACATTAACTCAAGTCTCAGCCCTCTTTAGCACCTTTTTTCAACTCGTCGAACTCCTAGAAAACTAGATTGTTTCTCTTAAGGCATAACGAATGCCGTTCGGTGGAAGCTCACGTTAATCCAATGTAAGTTGGTATCAGTTTGGGGTTCCTGAGAAATTCAACCAAACCAAGTATGAAATGGTTAAACCAATGGCAATTAGCGCCACCCAGATAAAGCGATTATCTTTAGTATTGACCTGACTGAGGTCTACGAATTCTGGTTCTGTAGGTTTAGGCTTCTGCTGGACAGAAGATTTAGTAGGTTTAGCAGGTACAGAAATTTTGAGTTCATTATCAGATAGTGCGCCCAAATCGGGGATTTGGGTCATCCACTCGCTGGGTCTTTTCAGCTTTGGTGCTTTTAAAATGTAAAGCATCCGTCGCGCTTGTTTGCTAATTTCAAAATGGGCATGGCGTTTGAGTCTTTCGCAAAGAGCGATCGCATCATCGGTGCGTCCAGCAGCTTCATAAGCTGTCACCAGATAAATTTCTACTTCGCCCCCAAGGCGAGTATTACGAGCTAACAGGGCGCTGGCCTTTTCTAAATTTTCTATGGCTTCGCGGTATTGCCCATTTTCAAAGGCAACTTTCCCAGCCTGGTAGCGGGTTTTAGCAATTTCTAAACTTTCTGTACTCACGTCTTCTATAAAAAATCAGCACTGTTTTAATTTTGCCAATGCCAGCAATCTTTTTGGAATCTTTTCAGAAGCTGGCAATCTGAAAATAAATAAACTTCTAAAATTTTAACTAAGTAGCTGCAATAATTTTCTGATTAAAAACTCTGGTATCAAATGCAGGTGAGCAAAATATGTTGAAA
Source organism: Nostoc sp. UIC 10607 (assembly GCF_047228265.1). Lineage (NCBI taxonomy): Bacteria > Bacillati > Cyanobacteriota > Cyanophyceae > Nostocales > Nostocaceae > Nostoc > Nostoc sp. UIC 10607. The sequence continues at coordinate 279,684 of NZ_JBIQNW010000002.1, forward strand.
ATCAAGCATTCGCAACTGAATTGGCTCTTAGCAGGCATGACTTTAGCAGTGATGGGTGCAACCATTGCTCCAGCTGCTGCCCAGCGTGTGATACTAATTGACGGTGGTTATGGAATCAGGCGATCGCCTGCTGTCGGTTCCTTTATTTATGGTAGTCCGATTCCCACACCTATGCCTGTAGACCCAGCAACGGGACTGATGCCACAACGCAATAATTACCCCGATTATTCCTATCCCCAGGTAAGGCAAAACGTGAGAAATTCCACACTGATTAATCCAACAATTCGAGACTCAACCGTAGTTAATCCTGTCATTATCAACAATTCATGGCGTAGTACACCATTTAGCGGTGGGCAATCGCGGGTTATTATTACCTATCCTCGGTAAAGTGAGGAGTAGGGAGCAGACTAGGATAATTCCTGTAGAGACGCGATTAATCGCGTCTCTACTCCTAACTCTTACGAAGTAAACTGCGAACCGAGAATCATTGTCCCAATCCCAACGTCAGTAAAGATTTCTAATAACAGGGCGTGAGGAATGCGACCATCGATGATGTGTGCTGCACGAACTCCTTGAGCAAGCGATCGCACACAACAATTCACTTTAGGGATCATCCCACCACTGACTATACCATTGGCAATCAACTCGCGGGCTTCGCGGATATCTACTTTTGGAATCAAAGTAGATTGGTCTTTGTAATCTTTTAAAATTCCACTGGTGTCGGTCAGTAAAATTAATTTTTCTGCTCCTAGTGCAGCAGCGATTTCTCCAGCTACAGTATCGGCGTTAATGTTATAAGCTTGCCCTGTCTCGTCTGCGGCTACGCTGGACACTACCGGAATATAGCCATTGCTAGCGAGGGTGTCCAAAATCTTGATATTCACATTGCTGACTTCCCCCACAAAACCGATGCCTTCTTGACCTTGAGGACGGGCTGTAAATAGATTACCGTCTTTACCGCAAAGTCCTACAGCCAATCCACCAGCTTGGTTAATTAGCGCGACAATTTCTTTGTTAACTCGACCAACTAAAACCATTTCCACCACATCCATTGTGGCGGCATCAGTGACTCGCAGACCATTCTTAAATTGTGGTTCGATTCCCAGCTTATCTAACCAGCTGTTAATTTCTGGGCCGCCGCCGTGTACTACAATCGGACGCAAGCCCACGCAGGATAAGAATACAATGTCGCGGATAACTTTGTCTTTGAGTGTGCTATCTTTCATAGCTGCGCCACCATATTTGACAACAACAGTGCGACCGGCGAATTGTTGAATATAAGGTAGTGCTTCGCTTAGTACACGCACACGAGTGGCTTCAGCTTGCCTGATGTATTCAGAATCGTTGACCGTCATGAGGAGCCGCCGTTGAGAGTTAAAACCTATTTCAGTCAGTGTAGAAGACTTTGTAACTCGTCACAATCTCTAATGTTAAAGTCGAGTATGTTTGTACTGATCAGTCATAGCTGTTTGGTTCTGTTACGAGTTCACCATCTGGCAAATCGGCACTCCAGAATTACCAGGATTTGTCTTACGGATGGCTAAAATTTGGTAACTTGAGTCTTCTTAATGAGAAACTTGTGGTTTAAGAACGTTAGGAATTGCCTCAAGTATTCTCTTGGCAACCTCTTCAGGCGTTTCTCCCTCTTGCTCGGTGATGTGCAAATCGGCTTGCGAGTAAAGTGGTGTTCGTTGTTCGAGGAGCGATCGCAATTTACCTTTAGGATCAACATCTTGCAGCAGTGGTCTTGTGCTATCCTCAGCTAAACGGTTATAAATTAGCTCCACTGGCGCATCTAGCCACACTATCAAACCGTGGTGCAAGTAACCCCAATTTTCTCGCCGCAGTACAATGCCTCCACCGGTTGCTATAGTCAACTTTGTAAAAGCACAGACTTGTGAAAGCACATCACTTTCTAGCTTGCGAAACCCTGCTTCCCCAACTTCTGCAAATAACTGATTGATAGATTTACCTGTTGCTTGGGAAATGACATCATCGGTATCTACAAACCCATAACCCAGTTCCTTTGCCAGTAAGCGCCCTATTGTCGTCTTACCAACGCCCATCATCCCAATTAAGTAAAGGTTGACTCCTTGTAATAAGCTGCTCACCAGTTGCTTCGCTCCAATTATGAGTTCTGTTAGCGGTAGTGGGGCGTTTAGCCCGTGCTGAGTCACAGTTTCCAATTATAAACTCAACGACTCATACCTGCGTATTCAACCGATGTTCTAGAAAAGCAATCGCCAATTAGCTGATATTTTCGATTCTGCTTTTGCTAGCAAACGCGTCATACAGCTCCAGTTTTTTATTTTACTGAGTATTCTGCCTGGTTACTCAGCATTTATTCTATGTATTTATATAATTGATTACAAAGAAAAACTCTAACGGTACTGCTACTACGGCTTCGATAAACTCCATTAGCAATTTCCGCATAGTTAGAAGCGTAAAGTAAACCTTTGAGTAATTTATTTTCAATGGATAATGAGGCTTTTCCCTGTGCCAATATCAAATTTACGTATAACTTTTCTAACTTTCAATTATTTTTAAATTCTACAAATTCATCTTCTAATTGAGTTGAATTAACTGCCGTTATTACTGTTGTTAATGTATTTAAAGTAACTTAGGCAGTAGATTAACGATTTTTCTGTGAAATTACCATCAGTAATAAATGATGAATTTCTCAGGAATGTAGTAAATTTTCTGAAGTAACTTGGTAATTGCTGCATAGCGATCGCTATGCTTAACGAAAAAATTAATATAGCTTGTTTGAAACTTTATCCAAACAATTTCTGTCTATCTAAATAATCCGAATTTTCACTCTGGTGGTTAATTTTAAGTATACACAATACTGTGTTTCTACCAGCACCGTGTAGTTATTCTAAAAATCTAGTTATAACAAGCCCCAAACAATTAAATGTTTCTGATAGAGGTGTAAATGATGACTTTTTTACTGCGATCGCCCAAAAAAACTTTGCAATTTTGAAGTTTCGGCACAAAGACTACTGCATATTTCACCCCAATAAGCCTGAATGAATAAATATAGGATGAATGAGGCGTCAACTATGAATAGAATTCGTGACGTTGTACAAAAAGCTTTAGCAACTGGCTATTTGACAGTGGAAGCTGAAAATCAACTACGACAACTGTTGACTACCCGATATGACTTGGAAGATTTTAATGCTTTCATGACTTTGCAGGAAGCTGCCATGACTGGTAAGGTCAAGCAGGAGTCTAGAGAGCGGTGTGGCATCAAGTAGAGACGTAGCCTGCTACATCTCAACGACGGGGGCGTTTATCATCATCCTCAAAATCATCATCATCATCAAAAAAGTCCCAATCATCATCATCAGCTTGATTGGTAACCGGCGGCTGATAAGGGGGGATGATTACCCGATAATCAGCATCGTAAACAGATTCAGTTTTTCCCGCAGCCGTATTTTTTGGCTCACGGTAGCTGTAGGAATAAACTGAACCAGACTGAGAACTGCTTTTAACTTCTGATTGACGTTCATAAGTTTTAGAGTCTCTAGGCTGTTGAGCTTGAGGATTAGGATTAGGCGCTTCCTCTGACCTTTCATCAAAATTCCAATCATCATCTCCACTGCCATTTGTCTCCCAATCATCAAATACATCACTAGTAGGCTCTTCTTTTTTACTAGCTGGTGGTGGAGAAGTGGCAGGACGAGATGTAGGTTCTTCTCTACGGTTTGCCTTCGCACGAGGCGGAGTTGCGCTTCGACGGTCAGGAGTTTGGCGTTGTCCTCCCCCAAAATAATTGGATAAGTTAAACAAGGTAGCAATCAATATAGATGTGAAAGCACCAGTGGTAGTACTGAACAAAATCCATATCGCTAGTGGTAATGGTTGAGTTCGCACGCCCAAAAATACTAGCGATAGGGCAGGTGAGAAATTTTGGACTAACAACAGTGTTAGTCCTCCCAGTACCGCCACCAATAGAATTAAGCGAATTACAGCCATAGCAATTTTGTCAGTTGTCAGTTATCAGTGGTCAGTAGTTAGTAGTCAGTTATCAGTCTGATTATTCTTCACTGATTACTGTTCACTTACTACTGACACTATCAGCCATCTCTATCATTACCCTTTTAGGACTATTGTGAAATTTTCGATGAGTCCACTGAGGGCGTTAGCGACGACCTTGCCACCGCTGAATTGGGATGCAGTCAATATCTAGTTGATCTAAAGCACGGGCAACTACAAAATCAACTAAATCCTCGATGGTTTGGGGATTATGATACCAGGCGGGAATAGCAGGGACAATTCTCACTCCAACTTCTGCTAGAGAGGTTAAGTTACGGAGATGGATGAGGCTAAAAGGCGTTTCACGGGGGACAATGACCAGCTTTCGTCCTTCTTTGAGTTGGACATCCGCCGCTCGTTCTAGTAAATCGGAACTCAAGCCAACCGCTAGCTTTGCCACTGTGCTCATACTGCATGGAATGATCATCATCCCCAGAGTGGCAAAAGAACCACTGGCAATCCCGGCTCCAACATCACTCCAAGGATGACAGCGGAGTTTGCCCGAAAGTGCAACTCCAGCTTGCTCTCGCCAGAATTGCTCTTGCCCGGTTGGTTCTGCTGGCATCCGAATTTCCTGTTCTGATTGCCAAACCATGTAAGTAGATTTAGAGGCAACCAATTCAATACTATAATCCGCTTCTAGCAAAAATTTGATCGCGCGAACAGCGTAAATCAGACCAGATGCGCCCGATACGCCTAAAATTAGAGACTTGGTATTATTTGACACTTAGGGCTTAGTTAATTTTACTCGTCCTCAGAGTAGGGATCTAGATCGTCAGGCTCAATATCATTTGGCAAGTAGAGGTCTGAAAGATCGTCATTGGAAGCATTCCCAGTTAAACCTTTGGCTACGCCATCGCTGCCGACCGTTACCAAATCAATTTGCTGACGGTAGTAATCGACACTTTTAACTTGTACAGCGACGCGATCGCCTAGTCTATAAGAAGCGCGATTTTTGCGACCAAACAGTGCCTGTTGTCTGGCGCGATATTCATACCAATCGTCTTTAAGAGAACTGACGTGTACCAATCCTTCCACCCTCAGAGGCACACCAGGATTACTGCTGGATTCCACTTCAGCGGCTGGGACTTCAATTTCCACAAAGAAACCGTAGGATTGAACCCCAGTAATCACGCCTTGAAATACCTGACCGATGCGCTGCTTCATCAGTTGGGCTTTTTGCAGTCCGGCTAAATCGGCTTCAGCTTCTTGGACTTCTTTTTCTCGGTCGTTGATTTGGACAATTACCCTAGTCAAATCGCTTTGCAATTCTTGTTGTAATTCGGGGGGTAAAACGTTCCAGTTAATTTCCTCGTGGCTGGAGGAGTGGCGCAGGTTAACGCGCTCTCTCACACGGGTATTGCGGCGATCGCGTCCGTTTTCCAGTAGCGTGTAATACACTCTTTGCATCAGCAAATCTGGGTAACGCCGCAAGGGAGCGCTAAAGTGGACATATTGCGGTAGTGCCAGACCAAAGTGAGAACCTTTAGTGGTGCTGTACGCAGACGGCTTAAGTGTATCTTGTAATAAGTAGGTAAGAACTTGCTCAGAGGGAGATTCAGCAAAAGCTGTGGTCAAATGTTGATAATCTAAGGGTTGGATATCGACTTCTGGATCTAGTGTGAGGTCAACGCCTAAATTGACTGCCAATTTCAGCATTTCCTGGACATCTTCAACATCAGGTGTACCTTGGACTCGCCAGATGGCGGGAACACCAAGAGCATTTAAGTGAGTTGCTACTAGTTGATTAACTAACAGTACCAACTCCGTGAGTAGCGATCGCACTGGTAAATCATTGACCACCACAGCGCCGAGAATCCCCTCATCATAGTAAGCATTTTGGCTGGGCGGCAGATTCAACTGGAGGCTACCACGATTCAACCGTACCTGTTTCACGCCTGTTTGCAAGGCTTGGAGGTCTTGCAGTATTTGAGAAATCTGTGGAGATTGATCTTGAGCTTCACCTGTAAGAATTGCTTGAGCTTGTTCTGTGCTCAGTGCAGTTTCTACGTTGATCACACTGGGTTGAATTTCCCATTCCAACACTTGTCCTGATTGAGGATCAATTGTAATTAAAAAAGAGATAGTTAAGCGATCGCTCCCAGCTACCAAAGAACAGCGCTCTGCTACAGTCGGCGGTAACATTGGCAACAGCAATTCTCCTAAATACACTGATTTACCCCGTTTGAGTGCTTCTCTATCTAGGGGTTCGTCAGGTTGGACATAGTGAGAAACATCAGTGATATGAACGCCCAAAAGCCAGTTTCCGGCTAAGTTTTTTTCTAAACTAAAAGCGTTTTCTATAACTTTGGTGTCGCCATTTACCCCTTCAATGGTGAAGGTAAACAAATTACGCAAATCTAGCCGATTTTTCAGGTCTGCTTTGAGCAGCTTTTTGGGCAACTTGGTGGCTGCTTCTAGAACATGATCGGGAAAAGTCCGGGAAAGGTCGTGTTTGCACGTAACTAAATCTATATCAGCAGCGGCTTCGGCATCGCTGCCGAGGATTTGTACCACTCGACCAAGGGGAGGATATTGTGCCAACGGGTAACGCAAGACTTCCACATGAACAAGATGATCGATCGCTTCTTCCAACTTCGCTTCGTTGGGTTGGATCTTGAGTTCAAACAGCAATCGATCATCTAAGGGCACAGCCCGGAAACCAGTTTCCACCTGCTTAATTCGTGCCAGTAACGTGTGGTTGGAACGTTCTAGAATCAGCTTCACCTCTCCTTCAGGAGAGCGACGGCGACTGCCTTCTTTGAGAACTCTGACCAAAACGCGATCGCCATTCCAAGCATTACTCAGATGACTTTCGCGGATGTAAATATCCTCGGCTCCTTCCACATCTTGAATAGCAAAGCAAAAACCTTTACTAGAGCAACGGAGTTTTGCCTCGATTATTCCCTCTTCTGAGACACGGCGGTACTTGCCCCGTTCTTTTACTAAAATGCCGATTTTTTCAAGAACATCTAAGGCAATGTGAAGTTTTTGTAAGCTTTTTTCATCTTCACAGCCAAGTTTCTTTTCCAAAACTTTCCGAGCTACCAATTTATCATCGGTGAAATTGGCAAGGAGTGTAGCGATTGAAAATTCCATGCAGTGAACCGACCTTTGGTCAAAACATCATTTTTTGTTTAATCTGGTTCTTTCCTGTATACCCTCACGGCTTACAGAAACAAGCTGGAAACGAATTGTCCTGAGGCAAGGCTTTCCAAGTTCCAAGGAAAGGAAGCCGACCCACGGACAACTCTGGGCGTCTACGAACTTCTCACTGCACCATGCTCTCAGAGTTCGCCTGCGTTCAAGTCTCTTCACCTAACCAAACTTAGAAAGCACGCCTGATTTAAGATTTAGCCCCGCTAGGTAATTACGCGACGGGTTTTTGAGAAGCTGGGTTTTAGAGAATCCATGCTGCTCAAAAGCGCTATGCAGGGGAGCCACTGCGGTCTTGGGGTTTCCCCAAGTGGAGCAAGTGGTGTGGAAACTACAGGTGTTTGATTGTCTAGAGTGAAGGTAATTTTACGCCATTAGACTCTGATTTTAACTAGGAGGAACTGCCGATGAACCCAATTTTCCCACATGTAGAATCGGTAACAATTAGGTGAGCAGCTTAATAAGCAGTGAGGGCGAACCTTATCTTCATTATTGTAGATTTAGAGCGCACTTCCAGAAAATAGTTCTAGATATCGACTTGGGTAATCAGTATAGCATTGCAGGCAAGACTACCCAGGTAAGTTAGCACTAGCCAAACAATTTCCTCAAAAAAGAGCTACTGCTACAATTAGGACAAAAGGCAAAGCAAGAATATTACCTTGATGACCCAAAGCAGAGAGTTATACCTGCTCACCGCCTACCAAGAAACTGATGACAGATAGTAAGCAATTAAAAATGTTCGCGTAGCGTCTCGTAGAGAAGAAATGCAATATTGGCAAGCATCTTGGGTATCGAGTAGATGTAAATTAAAGTAAGGGCAGTTTACCTTGCTTGAGCATACAGGCAGTATCAACCCCGTTATTAAAAAGATTTAGATTGGTAGCAATATTATGTTGGCTCAATTCCAGAGCTTGTATCCCAAGGGCAGTCTGATTTCTGAATTAGTGCAAATTTTTCAAGGAAAATATATTGTCCGGGCAAGCGTGCAAATTGAAGGCGTAACCCGTGCTACGGGTATGGCAGCAGCAGAAACAGTAGAAGCAGCAGAAGACCAAGCCAGAACCAGGGCGCTGATAGTTTTGGGGATTACAAATGCGCCACCCGAATCAGTGACATTTACCTCAAATTCAATTTCCCCAGTGCAGTTAAACCCTTCCCTAAACCCTTCCTTAAATACCAAAAGTGGATTGAATGAGTCTGCTGCCTATTCCTCTGTAAAAGATGAGGATTTTGTTGGTAGTCAGTGGTCAGTGGTCAGCGACAAAGAAATATCTTTGCCGCCTTCCAGAGTACGGAACATTAAACCAGAAGTAGTAACAACCAACAACGAACAGTACGGTAACAGCATTGCTGTTCCCATACCAACGGAGACACGAAGCGCAAGTACAAGCAATACCTATAGCGAGGATTTAGGTCAAAATTTTCCTGTGACTGCCAACCGGGAGCTAGAATTTGCTCCTCCAGTTGAAAACTTGGAAGTAACGTCTAGTAACGAGATTGAAAATCAAACCTTTCCAGCAATTTCTGCCAATAATGTCACACCATTTACACCTCGGAGTTACAGCCCTCAAGAGGATGTCGCCACCCCGCCAGCGACAGGAAAGAGAAAGAAGAAAGCTGAACCCGTGGATTTATCGGATGTAATTGCTAAAACAGATGTCGAACTTCAGCGCTTAGGCTGGACACCAGAACAGGGACGGGAGCATCTAATTAAAACCTACGGCAAGCGGGGGCGCACTTTGCTAACCGAAGAAGAATTGCATGGATTCCTCAAATTCCTCCAATCTGAACCAGACCCAATAGCGGGATTTTGATTAGTCATTAGTCATTTGTTATTTGTAAGAACTAATGACTAAATCGGTATTAAGTACTTGAGCAGGCCACCAATTCCAAAAATAACCCCTCTTCACTTATGAAGAGGGGTTATTTTTAGGGGTTCAGGCAATTAAAACTGGTAAATCACCATTAGCCAATCGTGACTATTAATTAACAACAGCAACTGCTGGGCGGCTACCAGCGGCGTGACGGTCAATAACTTGGTCAATTAAACCGTATTCTCTGGCTTCCTCTGGCGACATGAAGAAGTCACGTTCAGTATCTTCAGCAATCCGCTCAATTGGCTGACCTGTATGTTCAGCTAAATAGTCGTTTAGCCGCCGTTTGTGGTAGAGAATTTCCCGCGCCTGAATTTCAATATCAGTCGCCTGTCCTTGAGCACCACCTAAAGGTTGATGAATCATAATCCGAGAATGAGGTAGACTCATTCGCTTACCCTTTGCACCAGCACTAAGGAGGAAAGCGCCCATACTCGCCGCCAATCCGGTACAAATTGTACAGACATCAGGGCGAATGTGTTTCATAGTGTCAAAAATGCCCATACCAGCCGTCACCGAACCACCGGGAGAATTGATGTACATATAAATGTCTTTCTCCGAGTCTTCGGCATCCAAATACAGCAGTTGGGCAACAATCAAGTTCGCAATGTTGTTGTCAACTTGTTGTCCCAAAAAGATGATGCGCTCACGCAACAGCCGTGAGTAGATGTCAAAGGCGCGTTCACCTCGACCCGATTGTTCAATAACGATAGGAATCATGGAAGCGTGTTTGTGGCTACTTTAAATACATTTTATCGGTGACAGCACGAAACTGGGGTTTATCTCTACTGTTCCCAAGCAGATAAATCAAACCTTTCTCGTTTTTCCTTCTCTAATAAGGGAGCAAAAGGTGCTTTTGCAAGAAATTCAACCCGTAAGGGCACTTTTTAGTGGCAAAACGTGTCTAAGACAATATCCCCATGTGGGGAATAACAAACCAAAAAACTCCAATTATCGCCAATCTCATGCCTCGGCTTTTGCTGTGTACCCTTCTTGGCGATGTGGTGATTAGACCAATAACCGGAATTAGACTTGCTTAGGGAATTTTGTTAACTTCTAGTAACATTTTAAACATTTTTTTAGGATTTCCCTCAGCAATTATCAAGTTATTTTTGTTAGATTCAGTAAATCGATAGTACGAGGTGTATTTAGAATAACCAGTCCTACTTCAATGCTATCCACCCAGAGAGAGACGTGCCATGCGGGAAAAACTTGTACAAGCCGCCATCATCACCTTCTTGCTGCATCTGATAGCAGGACTTAGCCCAAATACTATGATTCAGACAAAGGCAGCATCACCTGTGCCAGAAACACCACCAAATATCGTTAGCTTGCTATTGCGCTCATTTCAGTAAAATATTTTACAAATTGCACAGGTGTGGGCGATATCAAAGACATGCAGTAAGCTGTTACGCATTTAATTTGTACATTTACCTAATGACTGATGACTGATGGTTGTTAACTGTTGACTGTTGACGGTTAACAGTTAACAACCATCAAGAGTGTTTATATACTTTAGACGCGCATCAGCTTACTACCTCTTACCCAAGGGATAATTCGCTCGTAGGATTTCTTGCTTATGTACATAGCCGTCTAGGCTAACACTCCTGGGAACAGGTAGACTGAGCAAAGAAGGCAACTACTTGCATTTGATCATGACTAATCGCCTTGCTGAAGCTAAGAGCCTCTATCTCCGCAAACACGCCGAAAACCCGATTGATTGGTGGTCTTGGTGTGACGAAGCACTTGCAACTGCAAGGGCGCAGAATAAACCGATTTTTCTCTCCATTGGCTACTCTAGTTGCCATTGGTGTACTGTCATGGAAGGCGAGGCTTTTTCTGATATTGCGATCGCTGACTACATGAATGCTAATTATCTTCCTATCAAAGTAGACAGGGAAGAAAGACCTGACCTCGATAGCATCTATATGCAAGCTTTGCAGATGATGAGTGGTCAAGGGGGTTGGCCTTTAAACGTATTTCTTTCCCCAGAAGATTTAGTGCCGTTTTACGCTGGTACTTATTTCCCTGTAGACCCGCGCTATGGTCGTCCTGGATTTTTGCAGGTGTTGCAAGCTCTTCGCCGTTACTACGACACAGAAAAAGCAGAATTACAGCAACGCAAAGCCTTAATTATTGAGTCGCTGCTCACGTCTGCGGTGTTGCAAGACGGTACAACAAATGAGCTTGAAGACCGTGAATTACTCCGCCAAGGTTGGGAAACCAGCACAGGTATAATTACTTCTAGTCAATCTGGCAATAGCTTTCCGATGATTCCCTATGCAGAATTAGCATTGCGGGGAACTCGATTTAATTTTGAATCTCGATATGATGGCAAGCAAGTTTGTACCCAACGGGGACTAGACTTAGCGCTGGGTGGCATTTATGACCATGTGGGCGGTGGCTTTCATCGCTATACTGTTGACCCTACCTGGACAGTACCCCACTTTGAAAAGATGCTCTACGATAATGGACAGATTGTGGAGTATATAGCAAATTTATGGAGTGCAGGAGTACAAGAACCAGCGTTTGAAAGAGCAGTTACTGGTACTGTACAATGGCTGAAGCGGGAAATGACCGCGCCTGAAGGTTACTTCTATGCTGCTCAAGATGCCGACAGCTTCATTGAATCCACGGCAGTAGAACCAGAAGAAGGAGCCTTTTATGTCTGGAGTTACAGCGAACTACAACAACTGTTAACACCTGAAGAATTAACGGAATTAGAACAGTTTACTGTGACACCTAACGGTAATTTTGAAGGACGTAATGTCTTGCAAAGACGCCATGCAGGTCAACTGAGTGCAACCCTGGAAACGGCACTAAGTAAGCTGTTTAACGCTCGCTATGGCGTTAGTTGTGAGTCTCTAGAAACTTTTCCCCCGGCTCGTAACAACCAAGAAGCAAAAACTGCTAACTGGCCAGGTCGGATTCCTTCAGTGACAGATACGAAGATGATTGTCGCTTGGAACAGCTTGATGATTTCCGGGCTGGCGAGGGCTGCTGGGGTTTTTCGACAACCGTTATATCTCGAATTAGCAGCACGAGCAGCAAATTTTATTTTGGAAAATCAGTTTGTCGATGGGCGTTTCCACCGACTCAACTATCAAGGAGAACCCACCGTTTTAGCTCAGTCTGAAGATTACGCCTTTTTTATTAAAGCTCTCTTGGATTTACAAGCTTCCAACCCGGAGCATAAGCAATGGTTAGAAAAAGCGATCGCTATCCAAGATGAATTCAACGAATTTCTCTGGAATGTAGAATTAGGCGGTTACAATAACACATCTAGTGATTCTAGTCAAGATTTAATTGTGCGGGAGCGTAGTTATGCTGATAATGCCACACCATCAGCTAATGGAATTGCGATCGCTAACCTTGTCCGTCTCGCCCTACTCACCGATAATCTAGATTATTTGGATTTAGCAGAACTTGGTTTGAAAGCTTTTAGGAGTGTAATGCATCGCGCTCCCCAAGCTTGCCCCAGCTTGTTTACAGCTTTGGATTGGTATCTCAATTCTACCTTGATTCGCAGCACCACTGAGCAAATAAACTCTTTGATCCCCAAGTTTCTGCCGGTGGCTGTGTTTGCCATCACATCTGATTTACCGGAGGGAAGCGTTGGATTAGTTTGCCAAGGTTTGAAGTGCCTTGCACCAGCGGCAAATGTAGAGCATTTATTGCAGCAAGTCCAGAAAAGTCAAAATAGAGGATAATTTTGGCAACATTAGACGCATAACCATGAATTAGGTGAAGTGAGAATGACGATCCGAAGCGAATTAACTGCCATTGTGTTAGCTGGGGGTAAGAGTTCTCGCATGGGTCAGGATAAAGCTCTGATTCCCATTCAAGGAGTGCCGTTGTTACAGCGAGTTTGTAGCATTGCTCAAAGCTGTGCTGATGTTGTTTATATAGTCACTCCCTGGCCAGAACGCTATCAACATTTGGTTTTGCCTGGTTGCCAGTTTATTCGGGAAGTGCCTTTATCTGGAGAATCTCTAGCCCACGGGCCTCTAGTTGGTTTTGCCCAAGGACTAGCTGAAGTGCAAACAGATTGGGTACTGCTGCTAGCTTGTGATTTGCCGAGGTTGCGGGTTGAGGTGTTGGAAGATTGGGTAACTAGACTTGATAGCGTGGGGGATAATGCGATCGCAGCTTTAGCTCATCATCCGAAAGGCTGGGAACCTCTATGTGGTTTCTATCGCCGTAGCTTTTTACCACAACTTCTAGAGTTTATCAACCAAGGGGGGCGATCGTTTCAACAGTGGCTTCGGCAATATCCTGTAGAAGTTTTGCCCTTAGTAGAACCCGAAATGCTGTTTAACTGTAATACACCAGAGGACTTGGCTTCAAGTTAATTCAAAGTATAAAATGCTAGTCTTTAACGATTAGTTCACTTTTATATCATCTACCATGCCTATCTACGGCCCCGATGCGATTAATTTTGACGGTGTAGATGGTCATCGTTATTGGTTTCAAGAACCTTTTTCTTATACTGGCGTAGCTGATATTGATGAACGATTAAGTGGCTTTCCGGTTGCTGTCTTTCTGCCACATAACCGACCTGCACAAGATACGCCTTTAGTGATTGGTTTGCAAGGAATGAGCGCCCCCTATAGCTGGAACGCCTTCATAGTATCGACCTTGACACAAATGGGCATAGCTGTAGCTTTGTTCGATACACCCTTGGCTGGTGAGCGTAGCTTGGTGCGTACCTTCACGGCTATGGCAGACCATGAAATTAAGCCTTTAATTGACAGGGGTATCTCATTTGACACTAAGTTACTCCTGTGCTTATTTCGCAGGACTGCGGCTGATATTGCCAGAGTCCGTGACTTTTGTGGCGATCGCTATGGACTCAGTAATCGTCGGCTGGCATTATTCGGCGTTAGTATGGGAGTTTTGCAAGCCGCCTATGCCTTTACTGCTGATGGAGTTGGGGAGCGTTTACTGGGTGCGATCGGTCATGCCGATCTCCAGTCTTTTGCCAAAAGTTGGGGCTACTTGGTCTTACCAGATTTAGCAGCTTCCCCATTAGGTGGAGTAGCAGAAGCATTGCTGGAACGAGTGCAACCCAATCTCAAACCCGTAGTTAAGCTTTTACAATTAGCCAAAAATCTGAAATATCCAGATGAGTATGCTTGGGCGTGCAACCCAATGACCTACATTGAGCGGGTACAGCCTCCGCGTCGGGTTCGTTTTTTAGTGGGCGCTAGCGATCGCATTGTGAATATTCGAGATGCCCGTGCTTGCGCTGGGCGCTTTCTGGATGGTGACTGTTATGTAGTTCCTGGTATGGGACATGGCACCCACAAATGGGGGCCATTATTTGTAGACCACGTGCGTTATTTCCTCACGACGCAATTGGGTGATTGGCGAAATTGACGCTCATACCATTTCTTTTTAAATTATTTATCGGGATTCCTCCTACCTCCTTAACGAGTGCGACAAAATTTGCGATCATTATCATTCTGAGGATATTGCCAAGAATAGGCAAAATGGCTAACTCCCTTCAGTTGGGGGGCGTATTGGCGAAGTGCCTGCATTTGTGCTTCTAGGGATGGACGATTACTAATCGATTCTCCCCATTTGCCGGCTAAAGCTGGAATCACTTGAGTACCAGGTTTTGTCATGCTCAAAACCCGCTGCACTTGCGCCACAATACAACTGACATTATTACAATTCCCATAAGCCATAGGATGCCACTGCAATGTAGTGGGGAAGCGATCCCAAGGTTGCAAACGGGAATCATACCCTTGTCCTACAGTTTGGTTTCCATCTGGGAAAAACACGACTCCCGTAGAAATACCTTGCTGTTTTGCTGGGTAACTGGCTACGGTGACAAAATCTAGAATTCCTTGCATGGCGTGGGCAACGGCGAGCTGCCACAATTCCCATTGCAAAAGTGGTTGTCTGTCGGTTGCAGACAGGATTGATTTTTGCGCTGGTGAGGGAGTGCGTCCTTGCCAAAGGGGTTCGCCTTCTTGCGGATAAAGTTTATCAACTTCCCCTATATCTCCAGGGGTGACGTATCCCTTACTCAAAAAGCGGCGAATCAAGTCCAGCCCTTTGTAATTCTGTGCCCGTTTAAACAAAGCTTCTTGGATTGCGGGACTAAATAGCCATAAATCTGAAACTTTAGTGGCGATGGAATCACTTCCTGCTTGGCGCGGATAACGCACGTAGTCTAATAAAATGCCATCTGGGCGACGGCGCAAAACTTCTTGTACTAATTGGTAATAGTCGCGTTTTGCTTGCAGGTTGTAGGGGTCGATAAATAGTTGAGAGCCATTATCTACCACATATAAGCTCGTTTGACCTTTGCCATTACGAGCGATCGCACTTTCTCTATCTCGGCGCTGGGCGTAAGTATAGCCGAAATTGGTAGTAAACATCCAGGCGTAAACTTTTAAACCGCGTTGCCGACCTTTTTGAATTGCTGTGGCGAGTAAATCGACGTTTTCTGCCCCTGGAGTCCGAATCACAGAAGGCCAAACCGTCGGGTTAGCTGTTGCTGGCAATAATACCTGCCCGTCGTAAAATACTTCTAAATAAACTTGGTTATAGCCACGGTTGACAATCCGATCCATAACCTGATCAATTGTTCCTGGCTGAATGTCACAGGGATACAAGCGCAACCAGAGAGCTTGGATTTGCGGCCAAGTCCGAGTACGGCACTCCTGTAATTCCTGTGCCTGTTTTTTGACTAAGTTTTGGTAGCGGGTTTGGGCATCTTGCTTGCCTTTGAGGGCTGATAAACGTAAGTTTTCTTTTTCTTGCGCCGCCGCTGATGATAACTGACAATACTGGGTTACTTGCGCTCTTGCTGGCTCACTCCCAAAGTTGGGGAGTAATGAACTACTAGTGAAAACAACAGCGAATAGGCGACGCCAAAATAATGTTGATCTTGCAACGTTCAAGGGTTGGTTAGACATACCTACCAGTAGATGGACACAATAATCATCGACCCCAACTGAGATAATTGTGGGCAACGTGTATCAAATTATATAGTTAAGTTGTAAGGGTTTTAAAACCTATTTTTTCAAGACTGCCAAAGGACTATTTGTGTTGCCGGATTTTTTTATAAAGATATAAATGCATACAGGGCAGTATAAAACACCAGAATACAAAGTAAGTTTAGTCTACTATTGGGTAGATTTTGCCTCTATCTTAGTTAGTGACAATCTGCCAAAACCAGTAGGATTTTTGAACCAAGAATACCCTGAGTTTTAGCTTTTGTCATTACCCAAATCTTTTTAATCTCTGACTTCGTTGATATCCCACTTAAAAGCTTATAGCTATATAGCTAAATTTCGTTAAAACTATCAATAAACAAAGCAGGAGGTGAGGCAACACATCTACGCAACGATAGCGGAGTCAATAACAGCTACATTTGCTATTTTTGAATGTGGTGCTGAGTATATTTTTTATGCCATTCTTACCCCAGAAGGAATTTTAATATGTATCGTCGTTGGCTTTTATCTGCTTTAGCACTTTTGATGAGTATAGTTTTAGCTGCTTGCACGACTGCAACCACTCAGCAGCCAGAAATAAAAGTTACGAAGCCTACTGAGACGATAAACACAAATTCTCAGCAATTACCAAAAGGATCAGCAAAAAGAGTTGTTGCTCTTTCTTCTCTTTCTGCTGACATTATCTCTCGACTCGATCAAACAAAAATTGTCGGAATCACTGGTAGTAAATTATTTAATAATGATTCAAGATTCAAAGATATTCCCCGTGTTAGTGAAGGGCAAAGCCCGCCAAATCTAGAAAAAGTGGTAGCACTCAAACCAGATTTAGTTATTGGTGCAGAAGGTTTTTCTAATATCCCAATTCAAAAACTTCAGCAACTAGGAATTCCAACCTTGATGACTAAGGTGAACAACTGGAAATCTTTAGAAGAACTTACTAAAACCCTTGCTAAATCAATTGATGCTGATCCTCAGCCTTTGTTAAATCGTTACAAAACTTTCTTGCCAGAAAAAGCAACTCAGGGTTTTTCTACTCTTGCGCTGGTTAGTCGTCAACCAATTTTAGCGCCTAATAAAAATAGTTGGGCAGGAGATTTGCTGGCGAAATTTCAGGCGAAAAATATAGCAGCAGATTTACAAGGAAACAGTCCAATTGGTGGCTATGTGACGCTTTCGGCTGAGAAAGTTTTAGAAGCAAATCCAGAGGTGATAATTTTGGTGAATCCCCCGCAAGGAAATTCGGAAGTAGCGCTGTTAGATTCGCTGAAAAAGGAAGCTTTTTGGCAGCAATTGCAAGCAACTAAAAATAACCGAGTTTATGTGTTTGATTATTTTGGCCTAGTGAACCCAGGTAGTATAGATGCAATTGAAAAGGCTTGTCAGCAGCTTAAGCAAGTATTGTTTGTACCACAGGGTACTTAGCCCAATAAATATAATTTAAAATCTTGTTTTCAAGTTCTGCCTTGATAAATAAGGGAGGCGGAACCTCCCGATAGGCATTCCCAGTCAGAGACTGGGAACGAGGAAAAAATATAAAATTGACTGTGCTTTTAATCCTTTGCAGAACTAATCGGTTTTTGAGCAAAGGGGATATTTTTTTTACTCTCAGGAGAAGCACCTCCAAGACTGCGGAAATATAGTCCTCCAATGGTGAGTAAAAATGACACATATCCCACTGCTTGCACAAGATAGAGATTGTCTCTGTAACCAAATAAAGATTTAAGGATAATGCCAGGAAACTTTTCGTCAGGCAAAATTGTGGAAGTATTTGAAACCATTGGCCCCAAAATACATGAGTGGACTTTAGTAAAACGTTCGTAATAGAAACAAAGGCTTTCTGTCGCACGACTGCTAAGGGCAAAGTTAGCCACAGCTTCGTCAAAATGTTTCAAGGCTGAAACTACTAACCCAGCGACAATCAACACTAAGAAAACGCCCATTACCTGGAAAAACTGGCGGATGTTAATTTTGACACCCCATTTAAATAACAACACCCCAATGGCAGATGCCGTTACCAAACCACCGATAGCACCCAATGCTGGCATTAATCCCTGTTGAAAATTAGCAGCAACGAACAGAACAGTTTCAAAGCCTTCGCGGACAACGGCAATTAAAATTAAAGTAAAAACACCCCAGCCAGCATTTGAGTTTTGTGTCAGCGCTTCTGTTACTGCTCCTTCAACTGTAGCTTTCATGAATCTGGCTTGTTTAGTCATCCAGATTAGCATCCAACTGAGCATTGCGATCGCTAACACGCCAAACACACCTTCTAGCGCTGGCTCAACTACGGTGGTGTATTGAGGATTCGCTGCTCCCAGTACTTGGATTAGCCAACTGAATAGCACACCTATTAAAGCACTGACGACAATGCCAACGCCAACACCAGCATATACCCAAGAGTTGAGTCGGGATTGTTTAGCTTTTTTCAGCAAAGCTAGCACGATGCCAACAACAAGGGCAGCTTCCACTCCTTCTCGGAGTGTTATTACAAAAGTAGGTAGAGCAGTACTAAAATTCATCTTTTGTCCTTTGTCTTTTGTCCCCAAAGTTATTGTTGTCAGAAGCCAAATATTGAAAAATCCAGAGCAGAGGTTTCCTCTGCTCCGGTTTTTCGCTCCGTTCAGATTTCTATCTTTGTAATTAGTCTCTAGGCAATAACTAATGACTAATGACTATTAGCTAAAATCGCGTAGCATCTTTTTCAGTTCGAGATTATGCATCTCTTCTTGCCCAATCATGCCGCGAGCGAATTCTTCAAGATAAATGCTGGCATTGGTGACAGTTTCAAGCAGATTTTTATACAAATCCAATGCCTTTTTTTCATGAGATAAGCTTTCTTCCAAGATATCCTTGACTTTATGCTGGTAGGTTTCTTCCATTGGGGCAATTTTCAGAGAGGGATGCCCATCTAAACCAGTGAGAATTTCTCCCACTTGTTCGGCATGAAGTAAAGACTCACTTGCCTGTGCTTTGAAAAAAGCCACGATTGGAATACGGTTAGGGCCAGTGACCATCAAAGAATAATGTGTATAGCGCACTACCCCTGCTAGTTCAAATTCCATGATGGCGTTCAGCAGGTCAATGGTCTTTTTATGGTCAAGTTCTTGCATCAGTTGTTAGTTCAAGTAATAAATGGAGTGTAATTAGTTAGGAGTTAGAAGTGAGGAGTTGGAAGTTAGGAGTTAACAGTTCGGAATTCATAACTCATAATTCATAACTCCTAACTCTTAACTCCTAACTATTTTAAACTCATTATCATATACTTCCCATTAAATCAAAATGTTATCGCTGTGCTTGGGTATTGGATTTATTAACCACTTTTTGAGAGTTTTCCTCAATGGTTTTCACCAGCTTGGTAACATCATTAGGAGTTTTGACTGCTTTTGCTGGTGGGATGGCGGCGGGCCAAACTTTTATTAGTTCAGCGAAACTAGTATCGATCGCTTTGTGTGCTTCGGGATCTGCTTGAGCTACTTGACTAGAAATTCCTTTGTATAAATCATTGGCGTAAACGACAAAACCACGAGAGTCTTGATACTCAATTGGCGCGGTTATTTTACCATCTGCGATCGCAGCGCCATATTCGGAGTTAGCTGAATCTAGTAGTTCGTTAATTACCTGTAGCACAAATCCTGGTTTTGAACGTTGTTCTGCTGGCAAAGCTGCGATCGCTCCGTCAACTGCTTGCACTGAAGAAGTAAAATTAGTTTTAACTTTGCTATCCTTGGGACTAGATTTCACTAAATCTTGCAAACTTACCAATGTTGTCTTAAATTCTTTAACTTTGCGCTCATTTAATTGTTCTTCTACGTCAACGTAAATCTCCTCAACTGGATGTCCAATATGAGGTTCTGCCTGTTTCGGCTGATTCTGATCTAGCAGTTCTTGTGCTACCAAAAGATGCCCTTTCATTAAGCCTAATTTAGACATATAGTCAACATCTTTTGCCTCACCTGTAAGTACTACTTCTTGAACACCAACCTGGTCTTTAATTTGGTCGAACTGTTCTTGAGTAATTACTTTTTTAGTAACTAAATCTTCTGGGCTGCCATAGGGACGACTTGCCTGGATTTTGTTCGATAAAGCCGGAACGCCTAGTTTGGCTTCAAACTTATCCAATTCTGACAAAATAGCAGTGTTAATGTTAATTTTTTCTTTGCCGCCGTGACCACTATGACTGTTATTACTTGCTGCCTCTGTAGCTTGGGGGGTAGCAACTGTTGCTGATGGATTTTCGGCGGTTGGTGTACTACTACAGGAACTCAAGGTAACTATTACGGCTGCTGCTGCTGTTAAACAGATATAACGAAGTTTTATCATCTTTGCTCCTCGCACAATTAAAAATGTATTAATTGGAACATGTCAAACTATTACTAGAAGCTAGTTTGTTTGACACATTGTCATAGACCTTACTGTTGCATATAATGATATTTTTTATCAACTATTTAGCTGAACTTTAATGAATTAATTACAAATTATCTAGTTAAGAATATTTAACAGGGTTTTGAGAGTTACTCTCAGTAAGTACTTCAAATTGACCCATGCAACCGTTTTCTGCGATCGCATCCTGATGCGGATGAAACATATACTTACCTGGATAGCGAAAAGCAAATTCCAAAATGTGCCTTTCTGCTACACCCATCGTAATCACATCAGTTTTCTCGCTAGCAGTCATACTCATGCCATAGCGATAGACATCAAAGAAGTTGGCGTGGAGATGAAACGTCACTGCCGGATCGTATTCAATGATGTTGAGGACATACAGCCGAATCAACTGATCTTTGTAAATGCGAATGGGATGATGCATGTAATAGTGGGGCAGACCATTAAAGGCGTAATAGTCATTATGGCTATCATCATTCACGTCATACCCACCCATCACTAGTACGATTTCATCGGCCGGGGGACGGGGAGTAGGTGGATCGATGATAAACATTCCATACAGTCCCTTAGCGATGTGACGGGTGACTGGTTCAATATGGCAGTGGTATAAGTGAACGCCATAGGGTTCAGCATCAAATTCATAAATCGTGGCTTTGCCATTGCTGATTGGGCGAACACCATCCATTTCTGCTGGATGAACGCCATGAAAATGCAAAGAGTGAGAATGTCCAGCATTGTTGAGAAATAGTACCCGGATGCGATCGCCCTGTTTTGCCCGTAGCGTTGGCCCTGGTATGCGACCGTTTAAATCCCAGATGTTGTAAGAGACAGCACTATTGAGTTTTATTATGGAAGTACCAGCAGTTAACTGAAATTCCCGGATAGTCCGCCCATTTTCTTGCTTTACCGTCCCATAATCAAAATCCCTTAACATCTTCATTGGGTTCGTAACGCCGTCAGATGCTTCCATATCAAATGGTGGCACTTTGACTATTGAATGACTTTGTAGATTTAGCATCTGCCAAAGTGCAGCTGCACCAGTTACTCCAGCCCCTGCTAGTCCCAGCTTCAGTAATTCACGGCGGCTCCACGGTTTTCCATTACCCAGAGCGAAGTTGTTGGGCATGACATTTAGTTACGGTTAGCGCCAAAAAAGAATTGCAAAAGATTTTCAATTGCTTCTAAATATTAGAGGAATTAATAATTATTGTCAATAATTTTGCAGTGCTTCAGAATTGCTGCTTTAAGTTATTAAATTTAGCTAAAACTAGAATCAGTCCCTGAAAATTCCAGCCAATTTTTTTGATTTTTATCAGTAATTATTTCTTAGGTATGTATAAATAATATTCAAGTGAAGCTAACTTTTCATATCTATTTATTGATATGCTTATTGCCTTAGCAGTACTTAAAATACAAACAATGCGTATAATAGCACCTGGATATGGACGAAACAAAGAGACTCTTGCTATGCTGTGGTGCATTTTATTTGCTTAGAGATGAGATAAATTGCATTTCCATAACATTGTCAGTACATGGAATTTTTAATTTTTAATTTTGAGGTGTTTATTAGAGCATCCGCTGATTTAAACTAAGTTTTTAAAATGTATTTGCGAGGTATACAGCGTGCCAAGAATTCTTCTCAAGTCAAAAGGCGTATCACTAATTTTGATAGGTATTTTGAGCTTTTATCTAGTTGTTGGAGCGTCTACACCAGCCTATGCCATGCACATTATGGAAGGTTACTTACCAGGGAATTGGGCAATTTTTTGGTGGATAGTAGCGTTACCATTTTTTATTTTAGGATTGCGATCGCTGACTCGCATCACCCAAGCCAACCCTGAACTAAAATTACTCTTGGCATTGGCGGGAGCTTTTACCTTTGTCTTGTCAGCGTTGAAACTTCCTTCAGTCACGGGTAGTTCTTCCCATCCTACAGGCACAGGGTTAGGAGCTGTGCTATTTGGCCCTCTAGCTATGTCGGTGCTGGGGAGTCTAGTTCTGTTATTTCAAGCGCTGCTGTTGGCTCATGGCGGCTTGACGACATTGGGGGCAAATGCTTTTTCGATGGCGATCGCAGGCCCATTTGCTGCTTATTGGATATATCATTTGACGATGCGGCTAACTGGTAAGCAAAAAATAGCCATATTTTTAGCAGCCGCCTTGGGAGATTTACTCACCTACCTTATTACTTCCGTGCAACTCGCTCTTGCTTTTCCCGCACCTGTCGGTGGGTTTATAGCCTCATTTACCAAGTTTGCAGGCATTTTTGCGATTACTCAGGTTCCTTTGGCAATTAGTGAAGGTTTGCTAACTGTATTGGTGTGGAATTGGCTACAATCTTATACGCCTCAAGAATTAGAATTTTTGAAATTAATCAAAAGGGAACCTCAACACAATGAAACAGTCTAAAAAAGGATTGAGTAACTGGCTGTTACTATTAGGAGTAGTGGGATTGGCAGTAGCGCCATTAGTATTAATTAAAGGATCAGATTTTAGCGGCGCAGATGGTCATGCTGAAAATGCAATCAAAGAAATTCAGCCCGAATATAAACCTTGGTTTAATTCATTAATTGAGTTGCCCGGTGGAGAAGTTGAAAGCTTATTATTTTCCGTGCAAGCGGCGGCGGGGGCTGGGGTAATTGGTTATGTAATTGGGTTGTATAAAGGACGAGCGCAACATCAAAGGAATAAGGAATGAGTTTGCAAATAGATACTCTTGCATATACTAATCGGTTGCGGTGGTTAGCACCAGAGCAGAAATTACTGTTTGCGATCGCTCTGTTGATCATCGCTGCCTTTAGCCATCCCCTAGTTCAAGTTTTGATTGCAGTTTGGATGAGTACTTGGACAATTATATATGCAGGTATTCCTAGCAAAATTTATTTTAAACTAGTGTATATTGCTACTTTATTCTGGTTAACAAGTTTACCAGCTTTAGTGTTCAATGGCGTAAATATTTCTCACTTACATTTAGTGCAAACTGACTCAGCAGCAGGTTTTAATATTGGCTCTTATTATGTGTATATCAGTATTCACGGTATTGAGCAGGGATTAACGATTTTAACACGAGCGATCGCCTCTCTTTCCTGCTTATATTTCATCATGTTAACTATCCCTTTTACCGAGCTTTTACAAGTCCTGCGTCGCGTGGGTTTTCCTGTGTTACTAACCGACCTATTATTACTAATGTACCGCTTTATTTTTGTCCTATTAAACACAGCATCTGAATTATGGACTGCTCAACAATCTCGTGGTGGCTACTGCACTTTTAGCCTTGGGATGAAAAGTTTAGCTCTCTTAATTGGACAATTACTCAAACGAACCCTAGAAAACTATCGTCAAGTATCATTGGCTTTGGCATCACGGGGCTTCAATGGAGAATTTAAAGTTTGGCATCCTCATCGCTACCATTTATCTAAGCGATATGCCATCGAAGCAATTCTAGGATGTGCGTCATTAATCGCCTTGGATTGGTACGATCATGCAACAATTTTTACTCGAATTTGAGCAATTACATTACACTTATCCAGGCGCACAACAATTAGCTTTGAATGGTTTGAATCTGAGGATTCCTTTTCACAAAAGATGTGCGTTAATCGGGCAAAATGGTTGTGGTAAAACCACATTATTTTTATTAGCTAACGGTCTATATAAACCTCATAAAGGTAAAGTATCTTGGCAAGGAAAACCTCTGCAATACGACCGTCAATCACTGATAAAGTTACGTCAACAAGTAGGGCTAGTTTTTCAAGATCCAGAGCAACAACTGGTAGCTTCTACTGTTGAAGAAGATATTTCTTACGGCTTGTGTAATTTGGGATTGCCAACAGGAGAAATTAAACAGCGAGTCGAGCAAGCCTTAGTAGAATTTGGACTTACTGAATTAGCTCAAAGACCAGTTCATCATCTCAGCTTAGGACAAAAAAAGCGAGTTTCTATAGCTGATGTCATGGTGTTAAAACCAGAACTTTTATTGCTGGATGAACCAACAGCCTATTTAGATAAGTTGCATACTCGTAACTTGATGACAACTCTAAAAAAGATTCATGCAGATGGTACAACTATACTAATGGCAACCCATGATCTTGATTTAGTTTATCGTTGGGCAGACTGGATATTTGTGATGGATCGGGGACAACTTGTGATGGAGGGAAAACCACAAGATGTGTTTACCCAGCGTGAAGTTCTCGAAGATTTACAGCTAGGAGTGCCATTGATATATGAGATGCTATTTACTGAGGGTTCACCCGAAGAAGAACCAGTTTTAGAACGTTTGCGGCAAAGGATATTTAACTTGTTCCGTTACTTTTAGTAAGCGGCTCCAGCCCTTGCTACAAATTCCCTTAATAGCTATTTTGCAGTTAATTAATAAAAGCTGATATTCTGATTGCAATGGCTCTTGGCTAATAATCTTAAGCATCTAAAAAACTGATTTACAAACTGCTACTATGGAACTTCATAAACCTACAATCAGCAATATAATTCGATATTCATGATAAACAGACAATCAGTACTTGCAAAATATTTTCCTCCTATTTGGCTACGATTTTTAATCATTACTTTGTTAATATTAGGGATATTTTTCCGCTTCGCCTATCTGGATCGAAAAGTCTATTCGCACGACGAAGCTTATACCTCATTACGAATTTCTGGTTACACTAAAACAGAATTTGTTCAACAAGTGTTTAATGGGCGCGTGTTTGCTGTTGGAGATATACAAAAATATCAACAGCCTAATTCTGAAAAAGGTTTAATCAATACAATCAACTCTTTGGCGGTGGAAGATGCCCAGCATCCTCCACTTTATTACGTGATGGTTAGATTATGGATGCAATTTTTTGGCAATTCAGTAGCGACTACGAGAAGCTTGTCAGCCATAATTAGCTTAATAGCCTTTCCTGGCATTTATTGGCTGTGCTTAGAATTATTTCACTCACCCATAACGGCATGGATAAGCGTAGCTTTTCTAACAGTCTCGCCCTTCCATGTGCTGTACGCCCAAGAAGCAAGGGAGTTCGGTTTATGGATGGTGACTACTTTGCTAGGGAGTGCTGCACTGCTGAGAGCAATAAGACTGGGTAGCAAGCAGCTTTGGGGGATTTATGCAGTAACAGTGGCACTAGGATTGTACACCTTTTTGTTTTCTGGGTTGCTAGCGATCGCCCACGGTATTTATGTATTTGCCATTGAACGCTTTCGATTCACCAAAACCGTTAAAGCTTATCTAATAGCAACTAGTGTCGGCTTTTTAGCTTTCGTTCCTTGGATTTTAACTGTTATTAATAGCTTGTCTGAAATTGAGCGCACAACAGCCAGTGCTCAAACCAAACAATCTGTGTCAGCTTTGGCTTCTGGTTGGATTGCCAATATTAGCTGTTTGTTTGCTGATTTTTGGCGCTACGAACCATTTTTTCCAGATTTGAATTTGCCAGTTTTGCGCTGGGGTCGATTTTTAATTCCCTTATTACTAATCTTGGTAATATATTCATTCTTATTTCTTTATCGTCAAGCAGGAACACGAATTTGGTTATTTGTTTTTATCTTAAGTGGAATACCTGCTTTAGCTCTCATATTACCTGATTTGATTATTGGAGGTAAGGTCAGTCTGCGACCTAGATATGTCATTCCGTGTTATGTAGGCATTCAACTAGCTGTTGCTTACTTGCTGGCGGCTCAAATTATTTATTCTAAGTTAATAGCCCGCAAATTGTGCCAATTAGTAATGGTAGTAGTAATTTCCGCTGGAGTTCTATCTTGTGTTGTCAGTTCTCAAGCCGAGACATGGTGGAATAAAAGCAGCCATGCTAACCCTCAAATAGCTCGCATCATCAATAAAGCTAATGACCCACTATTAATTAGTAGTAATTATTCTCTAAATATTGGTGATTTAATGTCTCTCATTCATCTGCTAGATCATAAAGTGCAGATGCAATTGGTAACTGAACCAACTATGCCAAATATTCCTGATAGGTTCAGTGAACTATTTTTGTATAATCCTTCTAAAAAATTTCGATCTGAGCTTGAGAAGAAATACAAATTAGTCGATGTTTTCCAGTATAGTAGGCTGTGGCGGCTAGAACAGAAAAACAGCTAAATTTTCTATAGCTGGAATTCTCCTGAGCTTGGTGTATTTATTAAGTAAAATTTTATTATTTACCAGATCATAAAATTAAAATTTACTGAGAAATAAAGAAAGTAATGCTGACAAAAATTGCTGTTGAAAAAATTCTTGAACGTGCCTTGATGGGGTACGACTTATCTCCCGAAGAGGGAGTGGTATTGTTACAACAAACTGAGCCAGAGGCGATCGCAGCAATACGGACTACATCCGACACACTGCGCCACACTCAAGCAGGCGATACAGTTACATACGTAATTAATCGTAATATCAACTTTACTAATATTTGTGAGCAGCACTGTAGTTTTTGTGCTTTCCGTCGAGATGATGGTGATGTCGGTGCATACTGGTTAGATTCGGCGCAAATTTTGGAAAAAGCAACAGATGCAGTGCAACGGGGCGCGACGGAAATCTGTATGCAGGGGGGATTAAATCCACAAGCGCAGATAAGCGGCAAATCTTTGCCCTATTATCTCAAAGTCGTAGAAACCATTAAACAGGAATTTCCCCAGATACATCTCCACGCTTTCTCACCCCAGGAAGTGGAATTTATCGCCAGACTTGATGGACTTGAGTATGCTGATGTGATTACTGCTTTGCGTGATGCTGGTGTTGGCTCAATGCCGGGAACAGCCGCTGAAGTGTTAGACGATAAAGTAAGGCGGATACTGTGTCCAGAGAAGATTAACACAGCCACTTGGCTAGAAATTGTCAGCACCGCTCACAAATTAGGCTTGCATACCACCAGCACCATGTTATCTGGGCATATTGAAACCCACGAACAGCAAATCGGGCATTTAGAAAAATTGCGATCGCTCCAAAAAACCGCCATCAATCAGGGATATCCAGCAAGGATCACAGAGTTTATTTTATTACCCTTCGTTGGGCAAGAAGCGCCCAAACCCTTACGTAGCCGTGTCGGACGCGATCAACCAGTTTTGAGTGATGCACTGTTGCTAGGGGCTGTGGCGCGGATTTACTTGGGTAATTGGATTCCCAATCATCAGCAGAGTTGGGTCAAACTGGGGCTTGCTGGTGCGACAGAAGCCTTGGTTTGGGGTTGCAACGATATTGGCGGCACCTTGATGGAGGAGCACATTACCACAATGGCTGGTGCTTTGGGTGGTACGTGTATGGAAGTGGAAACCTTGCAAGCTGCGATCGCTTCTTTAGGAAGACCTTACCAACAACGCAATACTCTTTACCAAAAAATTAGGAGTCAGGAGTCAAATCAAAGACTCGTGAACGAGTATCTAAGTTAAATAAACAGAGTTCAGAGGTGGATGAATGGAGTTTTATAACATCTTACTCAGCAATAAATTGATCCCCAAGTCACCAATCCAAGATAGGATGGACGTTGATTTACGTATTCTTTTACTTAATGCATATGAAGCGCTATTGGTCGCGTTTGCTTGCGCTGGTTTTGGTTGTATCTATCGGCTTAATGGGCTGTTCTGGCAGTCCAGATAGTTTGACTGGGGATTATCGCCAAGACACCTTAGCTGTGGTCAATGTTATGAGACAAGCTCTGGATTTATCACAAGATTCACCAGAAAAAGCAGCAGTTCAAGCGGAAGCGCGTCAAAAAATTAATGACTTTTCAGCTCGCTATCAGCGAGTTAACTCTGTTTCTGGTCTTGGCTCCTTTACAACCATGCGAACAGCCCTCAACTCCCTAGCTGGACACTACAGTTCTTACCCAAATCGTGCCGTACCCGAAAAACTCAAAAATCGTTTAGAGAAGGAGTTACAGCAGGTAGAAGCAGCACTGAAGCGTGGCGGTTAACTCTTAACTATTGCTTACTCCATCATCAAGAGTCGATACTTTTGACTCTTGATGATTTTGCCAACTTGATATATATCAGAGGATTAAATTTTCAACTAAACTGATTGACACTTTTCTACCTAAAAGTCTTGTCATAGTTCAAATTACTTCGTCTCCATCCAATTATCACCGACACGCGCATCCACCAATAACGGCACACTCAACTGAGCTGCGTTTTCCATCACCGACTTAATTTGCGGTTGTAATTCTTCCCATTCATGAGGGGGAATTTCAAAAACTAATTCATCGTGAACTTGCAATAACAAACGCGCCTGATAGTTCTTCAAAACCTCATGCAATCTCACCATTGCAATTTTGATAATATCAGCATTGGAACCTTGAATTGGTGCATTAGCAGCAGAGCGTAGTAAACCTGCATCGTAAGCACCCAAATTTTTCAATTTACTCAGATCAATATCTTCTGGGTTACTACCTTTTAATTTACGTAAACTGTTATTAGTAAAGTCAAAGTAACGACGACGACCAAAAATAGTTTCTACATAACCAAGAGCGATCGCTTCTTTTTTCACTCGTTCCAAATATGCAAATACTTTCGGATATCGTTCATTAAAACGCTTAATGAACTCGTTGGCAATGGTCTTATCTATCCCAGTTGAGCGCGAAAACCTTAGAGAACCCATTCCATAAATCACGCCAAAATTGATAGTTTTTGCCATCCCTCGTTCTTCGGAGGTTATATTTTCTTTTTCAAACACTAACCGCGCCGTAACAGTGTGAACATCTTCATTTTGCTGATATGCTTGCACTAATATTGGCTCTTGACTTAAATGAGCCAAAATCCGCAATTCAATTTGTGAGTAATCAGCAGCCACCATTAACCAGCCAGTTTCTGGCAAAAATGCCTTACGAATTTGGCGACTAAAAGCTGTGCGAATGGGGATATTTTGCAAATTCGGATTAGAAGAAGATAACCTACCAGTTGATGTCGCTGCTTGATTAAAATCAGTATGCACTCTCTGAGTATCTGGACGCACTAATGCAGGCAATGCATCAACATAAGTAGACTTTAATTTAGATAGGGTGCGATACTCAATGATCGCTTCAACAAAACCAGTTTTATCATCTTCTTGGAGTTTTTCCAGTGTTGCTGCATCTGTAGAGAAACCCGTTTGAATTTTACGAGAATGTTTGGTGCTTAACCCCAATTTTTCAAATAAAATTTGGCTCAATTGTTTAGGAGAACCTAAGTTAAAATTTTCCCCAGCTATTTCAGTTGCTTGCTCTTTTAACCTAGCTAACTCCGTTTCTAAATGCTGCGAAAGTTCTTGTAAATAAGCTGAATTAATGCGGACACCCGTATATTCCATTTGGGCTAAAACTGCTTCTAGTGGCTGTTCCACTTCCACTAATAGCTTAGATAAAGTTGGAATTTGATCCAGTTCCTCACGCAATTTCGGGACTAAGCCAAAAGTAGAATAAGCATCCATACCGCAGTAATCTGCTACGGCGGGAATATCTATATCAGCGATGGTTTTGCCTTTAGGAACTAAATCTAAGTAACTTTTTGCTATCAATCCCAAATATCGCTGTGCCAAATCCATCAAATTATGACTTGAATCTGGATTTAGAATGTAACTTGCCAGCATGGGATCAAACACTACTCCTGCCAAATTAATTCCTTGACACTTTAAAACTAAGCGGTCAAATTTAGCATTCTGTAAAGCTTTGGGATAATCAGCACTTTCGAGAATTAGGCGTAATGTTTCTAGCACCAAATCTTTATGCAAATTTTGCCCAGTTTTATGCCCCATAGGAATATAGGCTACTTCATCTGGTTCCGTTCCCCAACAGCAACCAATTCCTACTAACTCAGCGTCTCTTGGTTCTAAAGCTGTAGTTTCAGTGTCCCAAGCAACGGGTGTTTCTGGGTTAGTGAATTTTTGCAAAAGTTTCACTAACTCAGTTAATTTGGCTTCAGTGTTAATGATGCGTGGTGTAATTGGGGAAGTAGATTGTTGTGGAACTGCGGCTGTATCACTAGCACTGAAAAACCACAAATCATTATCTTCATCAGCGCTGAATTCTGAGTTAATAGAGTTGGAATTACTTGCGTCTATTTTGGCTTCTTGTTTGTCTTCAATTTTGCCACCAAAACGTTGCTGGAGGTCGTTGATTTTACCTAAAAAAGACTTGAATTCTAATTTTTCTAAAATTGGTGATAAAACGCTTGTATCAAAACCTTTTAATTTACAATCTTCTAAATCAAATTCTATAGGAACATCTAAAACTATAGTTGCCAAATAGCGAGACTTCTCGGCATCTTCTTTACCCGTTGCCAGTTTTTTCTGAGTTGCGCCTTTAATTTCATCTAACGCAGCATAAACATCGTTAAGGGAACCATAGGTATTTAGCAGCTGCACTGCTGTCTTTTCCCCAATTCCCTTCACCCCAGGAATATTATCTGATTTATCACCACAAAGAGCTTTGAAATCAACAATTTGTGAAGGTAAAACCCCCATTTTTTCTTTGACTTGTTCTGCTTCAAATTCCGTAATGCTATTTGTAGAGCGCTTTAGGGCATCTGGGCTAAAATTCAGAACAGTGATTTCTTTGTCAGAGTCGATCAGTTGAAATAAATCGCGATCGCCAGTGAGAATCTTCACCTTATACCCAGCAGCAGTTACTCGTTGTGCTAAGGTTCCCAAAACATCATCTGCCTCGTAACCAGGGGCAGTGAAAATTGGGAGATTGAAGCCATTGAGCAACTCATGCAGGTTTGCTAAGTCGGGAATGAAGTCTTCTGGCGTTTCTTTGCGATCAGCTTTATAAGTATCGTCAGCTTCATGGCGAAAAGTGGCCTCACCCAAATCAAAAGCGATCGCCATTGCTTGGGGCTGTTGTGTTGCCATTACCTCCAGCAGGCACTTCACAAAACCAAAACATATACTGGTAGGAATCCCTGCTTTAGTACGCAGTCCTCCATCTCGCCCTTTGGCGAAAGCAAAGTATGAACGATAAGCCAGGGAGTGCCCATCTACAAGGATGAACGTGGGGCGTGTTGCGGTTACAGAAGTCAAAGTTTCAGACATAGCCCTATTTTAGCCAGAAGCTTTGTCACATAGTTAGCAATTTCCGATGCTCGTTCAGCTTGCTTTGGCGAGAATAGCGCAGTTTTTGCGTACCCATTGCGATCGCATATAATTTTCCACAAAGTGATGTCTACGCATTGGCAGCTTTAGTACGGAAGCCCAGTAGAAACAACTTTTAGCAGGGATACCACCCTAATTAAGTACGTGAGTATCAACATAGTAACCAGATAGTAACCAGATTCCCGATTTTTCACTAGAAGTCTGGGATCTATATCCTGAGCGTTTTATGTTTAATTAGGTTGACCTAGCTTACTTCTCAGAAACAAACAAAAACTAGCTTAATATTTCGACATAAAATTACCACTATCAAAGCCTCTTTGCCTTAACAAAACTTTATATGTACCAATCAAAAAGTATATTTTCCGAAGGAACTTGGACATAAAAACTTTACATAAATTTACGTGAAATTATCAATCCTACAAGCAAAGTTTCAGAGTTAGAAATAACTTAGTAATCCTGTAATGATTCGTTTTAGAAAAGCATCTTCCATCATGACAACAAAACTATTGAACACTCTAGCTGCTGCTACAACTTTGGCAGGAATTGTTGCAACATCTGGAGCGGCTAATGCAGCTTCTCTCTCGTACACTAGTTCCACTAATTACGAATTCACAGATATTATTGATGCACCTCTGAGCGTCCAACAATTTAATTCATCTCTAGGCACGCTCCAAGGTGTAACAATAGAATTTACTGGAGACATACTCGGAAATGCAGGTTTTGAAAATAGGAGTCAAACCCCGACTCAGACGACAGTAAATCTTGCCAGTGAATTCAGCTTAGAACTAAATAATCAGTCTCTATTGGCGCTGAATCCTCAATATTCTTACAGTTACCAAGTTGCTAAATATGACGGTATCACTGATTATAGTGGCACCTCTGGAAAGACTGTTTCTAACTTAACCGCCACACAATCTGCTACCCAGTCTTTCACTAATACCCAATTTTTGCAGTCTTTCATTGGTAATGGCAACATAGACTTCTTGTTCTCAGCTATAGCCAACTCAGTAGTTACAGGATCGGGCAACATGAGATCCTATATTGATACTTATGCCAAAGCAGGTATTAAAGTAACCTATAACTACGATGATGTGAAATCAGTACCTGAACCCTCTGCCACACTTGGAGTTGCTTTAATCGCTGGGCTTTGTCTGTTGTCACAACGCAAAAAAAGCTGGCTCAAGGTGTCAAATTCATAGATTTTCTTGAATAGGTGGGTTTTTCCCATGCTATCTATCGGTCAGGCTCTCTAATTGAAATTAAAAACCCCGATTCTCGAAAAAATCGGGGTTTTTTGTTGCGATTATTAGCCAGAATTTGGAACAATTTTCAAAAAATACTATAGCAATCTAAAATTGTGTGATTCAGCATCCTCATGTTAAGGAAATTAGGTTGACTAGAGAACCCAATTTTTTCTACTACTCCCCATTGGTAGCTAGAGCCTGTTAACCTCTTACTGGAACTTAAAATCTAGGAAATTATGCAGAAAGCATCTGCTACACATTTGGTATCTACTGATAATCAGGCTGCTGCAAAAGATATTAAACTACTAGTTTTGGATATAGATGGCACGATCGCTGGACACTCGAATACCATTAGCGCAGGTGTAAAGCAAGCTATTGTTGCGGCGCAAGCACGAGGAATTCAAGTGGCGATCGCTACAGGTCGAATGTATCGTTCAGCCTTGCGCTTTCACCAAGAAATCGGCTCTACCTTGCCATTAATGGCCTATCAGGGAGCCTGGATTCAAGATCCGATCACCCAAAAAGTTCATCGCCATTGGGCTGTTTCCAGGGAAATCGCCCACCAGCTACTCGACTATTTTGAACAGCCTGAGTTGCGATCGCTCCTATCTGTCCACTTCTACATCAATGATCAGCTATACGTCCGTGAGTTAACTAGAGAAACCAAAATTTATGCAGAACGTTCTGGGATTACCCCGATTCCTGTAGGTGATTTGCGCCAAGCCTTAACGAATGAACCGACAAAAATTCTTGCTTTATGTGATGACACAGATGTGATCGATCAGCTATTAGGCAATTTGCGTCGCCAATACACACCGGCTGAACTTTATCTCACAACATCTGTTGCTACCTTCTTTGAAGCAACTAACGCATCTGTGAATAAGGGAACTGCTGTACGTTACCTAGCCGAAGAATTGCTGGGATTACAGTTAGTCAATGTTATGGCTATTGGCGATAACTTCAATGATTTGGAAATGCTGGAGTATGTTGGACTCGGTGTAGCTATGGGCAACGCACCAGCAGGAGTGCAAGCGATCGCTCAGTGGGTAGCTCCTAGCGTAGAGGAAGACGGAGCAGCAGTAGCAATTGCAAAGTTTTTGCTGTAATGAGGGCACTTTTTCAAACCTAAACCATATAAATCAGAAAGGACACCGACGACTGGCCGTGTTTCGTCTCGGTGCCCTAGCTGGTTCGCTCCTCACACACCTGCTAATGTAGCCGAGGTGATGCATTGAGTCAATAGCTATTATAAAAGTTTTTATTTTATACCTAAGCGACATTACCGATTTATAACTCTAAAGGCGCAACAATACCCAAGTTTTCCTCTAGGACAAATCTTAATACTGACTGAGTAGCCATAAGCAATCCGAGTCTAGCTTGGGCTAGCTCTGGTGAGCTAATTTTCACCTCACCCCAAATCCGGCAATTAGACCAGAAGTTTTCAAAAGCTTGGCTCAAACTCAGCGCTACTTTTTCCCATTTCACAGAACCGCTAATATCAGGACACTCTATGTTGTCTACCACTTGTACTAACTCCGCAATTAGATGACGCTCATGTGGGTGATTTAGCCGCAGTCTTCCATCACAATTGAGCCAAGGTAAAGGGTTAGGAGAGATAACACTCCAAAAATCTGGACTAGTATTTGGAACTGGTTCTCTAAGTTTAATCAATCCTTCTCGGTGAGCCAGCAGCACTAGCGAACAGCAACGTGCATGGGCGTACTGAACAGCAAACCATGAATTGGACATTGGGTATGGGGCATCAATTGTCTCCTCATCTTCCCCCTGCTCTCTCTCTCCCCCTAGACTCCCCACTGCAAGACTGTGTAACCAAGTCGCTAACGTCAAGTGAGTCAATTCAAAATGTATCCAGCCAGGGGGAACAATTTGGATGCTAAAAACGTCGCCACAAGTCCTCGATAAATCAGAGGCGATCGCACTGGCAAGCTCCATAGTTTTTCGATTCTGAGATTTTGACAGCCGCAACGCCACACTTGAGATATATAAAATGTTACTTTCATCTCTATCTTTATATAGATGATTTTTTCCAACTTTTATGTCTACTTTTTCTACAACGTAAGTATTAGTGCTTAGTATCTTTATTAAGTGGCTATTTAATAGCTGTTTAATTGACGTATATTTACTAACTAGTAATTTATAATGCACGTAATTTCATTGAAATAATCATGTAAAATATATTTGTTGATTTTCTGTCATCTATCTTGCGATATAAATTTAATTTAGATGAAGAAAAATGAGAAGAGGATAAAATTTGATGAATAATCGATGAATAGTAAGTAAACTTTACTACCATCATTGTACAGTAGGAAGTATAACAAAAGAGTAGAGAGTAATTTGCTTTCTATTCTTTGGATTGGCTGGCGCTGTTAGGCGTTAAGCCTGCCTCGCCAACACAAAGACACTCCTTGCACCTTTTTATGACGTCTTTGTCTTCAGCCGAACGCTCTTTGTTACCTATGCAATCTCCATCCTCCTTTTCTGAGGCATCACGGCCTTTTTTGACTTGGCAACGCATTCTTGACTGGGCTCAAGAACACTACCGCTGCCGTACCTTTAGCAAAGATGAGCGCATTCCAGCCCGGCCTGGATTGCTATATTTGGTGCAAAGGGGTGCGATCCGTATGGTAGGAACCGCCCAAGTTAGCGCGACTGCCAGCCAGCTAACGTCTCGACGAATTAACAGAACCCCAGAAGAAGCGTTCTTGGGTTTTGTGGGAGCGGGACAGCCATTTGAAATTGTTGCTCAGTCACCATTCACACTCCAGGCTTACGCCCATGTTGACCAAACTGCGGTGCTGTGGATGTACTGGCATGACTTAGACAACTGGCCTCACTTCCGTCGCGAAGTTATGGATGCCTTTAGGTATCAGCACCAGCGTAAGCTACTGTGGCTGAGTGCCTTGGGACAACGCCGCACAATTGACCGACTCTTAGGATTTCTCACATTGTTAATTGAGGAATATGGAGAGCCAGCAATGAGCGACACTGATCCTGATGTGATTCGCGGCTATTGTCTGCCTTTTCCCCTCACCCATGCCCAAATTGGGAGCGCGATTGGTTCGACCCGTGTCACCGTCACCCGCTTGATGGGTAAGCTGCGTCAACGCGGCTTAATCCTCACCCAAGGGGATAATCTGATTTGCTTGCCAGCAGAGTCGATTAATAGAGCTGGTTAAAGCACGGTTCAGAGCGGCGATTTCCGCCACTCTGCCTGAGTGTAATCGCAGGTGTCAGCGAATTTTGACAAACCCAGCTTGGGTAATCAGTTCCTGTCCCTGCTCAGTTAGCAGTAAGTTGGCGTAAGCGACACCTGCTTGCTGCTCAGTCTGACCATTCTGTTTGACCACCACAAACAGATTGCGCGTAATCGGGTATTTTCCTGATTGGAAAGCCTCAATGTTCAATTTGTTTCGTTTACCAGGACATTCGGACGGGAGGACAGATGGTTCTTGGTAGGGAGCAATATATTGCCCTTGTGTGCGCCCCAACGGCAA
The DNA here is from genome assembly GCF_047228265.1 of Nostoc sp. UIC 10607. Lineage (NCBI taxonomy): Bacteria > Bacillati > Cyanobacteriota > Cyanophyceae > Nostocales > Nostocaceae > Nostoc > Nostoc sp. UIC 10607. The sequence goes on from NZ_JBIQNW010000002.1 coordinate 315,915, forward strand.
GGGTTTGATTGAGCATTGAGGAATCACCTCTGGGGCAGAAGCGTAGTAGATGCTACCAGGACTACCAGCCAATTTTTGCAAGGCTTGGGTGGTTGTGGAGATAAATTCCACATTGGAACTGAAAGCTTGACCACCCAAGATGTCTTGAACAAAAAGTTCGACTGTACCGCCATCAGCTATGCGGCGAGAATAGGGCTTAATTAGAATATTGGGGCCACCCACCTGGCTCCAATTATTGATTTTGCCTGTGTAAATTGACTTTAACTGGTCTACCGTGAGTCCTGAGATATTGAGGTTAGGGTTAACTGCGACTGCCAAACCATCAATTGCCACAGGAATTTGTTTCAAACTGAACCCACGCTGCTGGGCACGGCTTAATTCCTGATCTAGAACTGGTCGGGAGGACTGGGCAAAGGCTAGTTGACCGTCTATCAGTGACTGGATGCCAGTACCAGAACCAGGAGATGCACTGCTGGGTTCTACATAACGCAGCCGAAGTTCTGGTCGCGCCGCTTGAATTGCTGAATCAACTACTAGTCGAATCGGTGCCCAAGATGTACTGCCACCATAATTGAATAATCCTGTAGGAACATCCTTTACTAAAGTGAAAGTATTGCCACTAGGTTGTTCTAGTGCAGTTTGGGGTGTTTTGGTGCTACCAGAATTAATTGTATTTAGGTCAACACCAGATTTTCTAGTAAACCACCAAAAACCGCCAGCTATTAGCCCGACCGTGATTAGGATGGATAATACAAGAATAGTTGTTTCATTTTTTTGGGACATAGTAGAATTACCCGCGCGTCCATTCAATATAAGTGCTTGACTTGATAGGTGCTTGCTACTTGAGATTGTATTGGGAGGACGGGTGTTTTGTTAACGAATACTGACAAATCCTCACTTATGACTAGTTTAGAAGCCAAAGTATAATAAATTTTTCCTGAATTATTCGTCTTTTATCTCAAGGCTTGAGTGTTGGTAAGGATAAATAAGTTGCTATTTGACCTAAAATTTTCCCCATAAAGCTCAATTTCTCATCTTGAGGGTTTTTCCAGGTTAACGATTGGTTAATTTTAAATTTTTTATTGCTGATTATCGCACTAGTTCAAAGTCATAGCCGGTGCGGGAGCGAGAACCAGGAACGATTTTTACAAGTTGGACTGGTGCATTGCGATCGCCTGATGCTAAAAACCGAATTGTACCAGAAGCACCACTGGTAGAAAAGTCAGAAGAGAAGAGTGCTTGTTGGACTCCAGAACGTGAAGGGTTACGTCCTAATGCCACAATCAGAGCTACAGTGGCATCATAGCTGAGGGCGCTTCGCCAACTTACATCACCGCCCCATAACTGCCGTGATTTCTGAGGAAAATCTGACTTGCGATCGCTATCAATATGCCAGGGAACTGCCACTACCATCCCCGTAGCTTGCTCTCTGCCAATTTCTAAAGTTTTGACGGTGTAAACATCATCTCCGGCCAGCAGAGTTAACTTTTTCTGGTTAATCTGAACTACTTGCAGCGCTTTGTCCAAAGTTTCAGTGTTAGCTGCTAACATCAACACTTCTGCACCTTGCTTAGTTGCTTGTTCTACACTTTTAGCCGCACTAAAACCCACCTGAGACAAATCAAATTCGCTGGATACCTGTCCACCCTCTAGGGAAACAGATGAAACAAACTCCGACTTTAAGGACTGGCTATAGTTACTCTGAGAATTAAAGAAAACCACTGCATTTTTTTTCTGCAAGGTTTTCACCATGTAGTTGGCTAAAGTTCTAGCAGCCATAAAATCACTGGGAACCGTGCGAAAAACGTAGCGACTAAAGTTAGAAATTTTTACAGATGTACTGGTAGGGGAAATTGCTACAAGTTGTCCTGAAGTATAAATATTACCTGCCGCTAAAGTGGAATCGCTAGTATTAGGCCCAACTACACCTAATACTTCTGAATTACTAACTAGCTTAGAAGCGATTTGCTTGGCTATTTCTGGATTGTCTTCGTCGTTAGCTATCCCTACCCTCAACGGCACTCCCTTGACTCCTCCAGAGGTATTAATTTCATTTTGGGCTTGGGCGATGCCACGTAAAATTTCTAAAGAAACATTGGGGTCAGTGCCGAATGGTACAGAAGCCACAATGGTGTAGTTCTTGGAAGAGGCGATGCGGGCATTGTTCAGAAAGATCAGCGCTTCTGGATCATTAGGGTTGAGTTTTAGGGCAGTAGTGAAATTAGCGATCGCTTTGTCGTAACTTTTAGCAGTGATCGCCTCTACGCCCTCTTTTTTTGCAGGAGAAACTGCACCTGGAGTCAAAGTTTTTTCCCCAAAACTAATCCGGTCTTGTAGGGATGGATTGCTGCCTGGTTCCGAACCTGGAATGATGTTATTACCAATTTTGATCCCAGAGCCATTAGTAAACCACCAAACTCCACCGCCAACTATGCCAACTGTCAGCAGCAGGGCCAAAGCTAAAATTGTGGTTTCATTCTTTTGTGACATGAACAAATTTGAATAAAGAAAAAATTTTAAAGTATCAGAGATAATAATTTATAAATAAGTCTAAATATAGCTGTCAGTGAAATAGCTACTAAGGCTGATGCAATTGATAAAATTACTACTGCCTGAATACCAAGACCCCCCTGTAAAAAGGGAAGAAAAAAAATAATCGCAAAAGTAATTGCGGGAATAATTAATAAATCGAACTTCTCAATCCACCGCCTCGTTTGGGCAAATATCAGTATTCCTAAAATCACACACGCAACACTTAAAGTAACTATTTCTGATTTTACGAGACTGAAGAGAGCGATCGCTATCAATGCTCCTTCAAATCCACTAAATGCCGCCCCACCCAATAATTCCACTGTAGAAAACGCTGGTTGAGTTGGCGGACGGCGGGGAACAACGGGATTAGAACCTTTTGCCGGTTGTGGCGGAAGTGTTACAGAGGGCGAATTAAGTTGTGTAGGGGCTTGAACCGCCTGTAAGTTAAGTGCATCTAAAACCTCCTGGGCTGACTGGAAACGCTGATTAGCAGCAGGTAGCAACATTTTGTCTAATATATCAGCAAGGCGGGGGCTGACAGTCACTTGGGTTCGCCATTTCCACTGGTTGCTATAGGCATCAAATAGTTGAACTGCTTCCTGATTTGTCAACAAAGTAATAAGAGTTACAGCTAAGGCGTATAAGTCTGTAGATGGGAATACTTGACCCCCAGCCATCTGCTCAGGCGGTGCAAATCCCATAGAATAAATTCCTGTGGAAGAAGCAGCAGAACCGAGTGCAGCATTTGTTACTTGCTTAACTGCACCAAAATCTAGTAAAAAAAGTCTACCATCACGACGGCGCATGATGTTAGAGGGTTTAATATCTCTGTGGATAATTCCTCTATGATGGACAAACTTTAGCACCTTCAGGATTTCTTGCAGCACCTCCAACACTTGCTGTTCAGAAAATTTGCCTTGTTGAACTAATTCTTCTTCTAAGTTTTGCCCATCAATGTATTCTTGTACTAAGTAAAAAAACTGGTCTTGCTGTCCTGGTTGCAAGCTATTTACTATCACTGGAAAAAAGGCAAATAAGTCAGGTATTTGCTCGTGATCGTTACCCAGTTGTGCTAAAACTTCTGCCTCTCTCTCAAACATCAACTGTGCTTGTTGCAGTTGATTTAAGGTTAAATTTCCCGATGGTTGAAACTGCTTCACTACGCATTGACGCATTCCTGGTATTCGGCGATCGCGTGCCAAAAAGGCTGCGCCAAATCCCCCCCTTCCCAGTAGCTTCATGGGGACATATCGACCATCTAGCAGCAATGGCATACCACAGGTAGTACAGTACTTTTGCTGCGTTGTTTTCAGCGTCGTAATATCATCTAAATCGGCAAAATAGTTTTGTGGGCGTGGGCAACGTGGACGGGTACAGTAAACTTCCATTTTCGTGATTAGTCATTAGTCAAAATAATTCGTAATTGATAATACTCGCCTCTGGCGAGAAGCAAGCTACGTAATTCGTAATTCATTCAGGTTATATAGAAACTAAACTTTTTTATCAGGAACAGGAAACTTTTTTACTGATGTCAAATTCTTAGCTTACCTACGGTACGCTACACGAAAAGCTATGAGATAATAATTACGAATTACGAATTACGAATTACGAATTATTTGGCCATTGATCATTTACAAAAAACATAGGACAAATGACATAGACACCCTAAGGGTAGGACTAATGAGCAAATTTTAGTCTTCGCCGGAAGAGGTGGATGTCGCTATATCCAATGTAGTTACCACTATGCTTTTTTGTGCCAATGTTAACACATCTTGACTCCATCCAGGATTAGCAAACTGGGGCAAAATTTCCCGACTAAAAGCTTCTGCGGCCTTGGATCTATAGCGATTAGGATTAAAAATCAGCCACAGTGTCCGTTTGACGACGACGCCTTCAATAGGGGTACGGTGCAGAACACCCATTTGTAACTCTTTAGCGATCGCACTAGTTGAAACAAAGGCAGCTCCCAAACCAGATTGCACAGCATTTTTAATTGCTTCAATGGAATTCAATTCCATCTCAACCTTAAAACGTCTGGTATCAATTTCACAGCGTGCTAGTACTTGGTCAATTACTTTGCGGATAGTTGATTGGGAATCTAGGGCAATGAATTGTAATTTGTATAAGTCTTCTTTTTGGATTTTTTCAAGTTTGGTAAAGGGATGAAAGACAGGTAAAATCAGCGCTAGTTCGTCTTCCGCGTAAGAAAGAACTTCCAAGGATTCTGATAGTTCACCGGGAATTTCACCGCCGATAATTGCCAGATCAACTTGTCCGTTAGCCACACTCCAAGCAGTCCGCCGGGTAGAGTGGACATGTAATTGCACTGCCACATCGGGATATTTTTGTCGAAACATACCGATCATTCTGGGCAAAAGATAAGTGCCGGTGGTTTGAGAAGCACCGACAATCAAAGTACCGCCTTGGAGATTTTGTAAATCCTCAATCGCGCGGCAGGTTTCCTGACACAGGCTGAGGATTTTTTCACCGTAACTTAGGAGTAGATGCCCTGCTTCGGTTAATTGGGCGCGTCGTCCTCCACGGTCGAATAGGGGGACATCTAGCTGCCGTTCAAGATTTTGCACTTGCAAGCTGACGGCAGGTTGGGAGACGTAAAGACTATCAGCGGCACGCTTGAAGCTTCCTTCTTGTGCGATCGCTTTTAAAATACGTAACTGATCTAAAGTGAAAGGAAGGTCAGACATAAGGCTCAACCCACAAACTTTGAAAGGAGCGGATGCACACAACAAATAAAGTTTGGCAGCAATCAGCCGCGCATGATTTGTTGCATATTAAACTTAAAGGCTTGACTCGAAAAGGACAGTAGCACAACATCTTGACTAAAGTCTCCTTTGGAATACTTTGTGGTATTGGTTGTACTGAATTCAATTTTCTTTAAATTACTTCACCCGTCTATATGCTGCCGATTTCTTGGTTGACACCCAGTCATTTTGTCATACTGGGGTTACAAATAGTTTTTGCGATCGCTCACAGTGGAGGAGCTGCTTTGCGCCCTTGGGCAGAAAAATATATTGGCCCAAGGCTTTATCGCATTCTCTTTGCATTAGTCAGCCTACCGTTGGCTGTGATATTAATTATTTACTTTTTTAGGCACCGCTATGATGGTTTGCAACTTTGGCAGGTACAAGGGGTGCTAGGAGTACGAGAATTTGTTTGGCTGCTGTCAGCAATCTCGTTTTTGTTTTTATATCCTGCTACCTTCAATCTACTAGAAATTGCTGCCATTCAAAAGCCCCAAGTTCATCTCTACGAAACAGGAATTATTCGGATTACCCGTCATCCCCAGATGGTAGGACAAATAATTTGGTGTGTTGCCCATACTCTGTGGCTGGGTACTACCTTTACCCTTGTGACTTCCATTGGATTAGTGTTGCATCACTTGTTTGGGGTTTGGCACGGGGATCGCCGTCTCTTGCATCGCTATGGGGAAGCCTTTGAAATTGCCAAACAACGGACTTCAATTATTCCCTTTAAAGCAATTATTGATGGGCGTCAATCTATCAAATGGCAGGAATTTCTCCGTCCTTCCTATTTGGGAGTTGCCATTTTTATAGCTTTGCTTTGGTGGTCGCACCCTCTGTTGCTGGAAGCAACTAGTAAGATAAAATGGGAAATTTAGGTGATCCCCAGTGTCAGCAGAAAATGCAAAACAGATGAGGATTTCAGCTTATCAATTGCCCCAAATCAATGTAGGATAAGTTCAAACATCTATCAGTGGGGGTGCTCTGAGTCAAGTTAAGATTTTAAATTGGTAGTTGTTGGTCAGTTGCCTTTCCTTGGGAATAAATGGCAGATTCAGTCAAAATCCAAGGTGGCGACGGCAATCAGGAGTCTAACATCCAAAAAAGCCACCGTGAAAGCCGCGCTGGCTTTTTTGTCAGAGACACATCAACGCGCTCAATTTTTGCCTAATTATTTTGTGTCCTGAGATTTGGTTCCTGAAAGCATCTATCGGCAGTTACTGATTTGCCAATCCTTCACTTCAGTGCTGATAGGTAGTTTGATATAAAAACCTTATAATCCAAGAGGCGTCATGGTGTTGTCGGTTAGTGAGCGGACATTTACTCAAGAAGTTTTAGAATCTCCTATTCCTGTCTTAGTTAATTTTGAAGCACCTTGGTGTGGCTTGTGTCGGGTTATCCACCCACTATTGTTGCAATTTCAAGCCCAATGTGGGGAAGAAATTAAACTAGTTGGGGTTAACGCGGATCAAAATTTTAAATTGTCTACTACTTATAGGCTAAAGTCACTGCCAACTTTACTATTGATTGAAAATGGCACTGTTCGGCATCGCTTAGAAGGCTTTCGCGGCAGAGAAGATTTACGTCTAGCTTTAGAAGACATAAAAGCTAGCTACAGCAATTGCCCGAAAATTTACAATAGTTCAAAAACAGTGGACTTAGAGTGTCGGTCAGCCTGAAGAGATTGCCCAGTCGTGAGTAATAATTAAACTCACGACTGGGCACTCAGCACTCATAGCTATTCTCGGCAAATCTAAAACCATGCTTAACACCCCACCCAATCAGCCTTGGGTGGGTTATTTTATCCTAAAGGGTGTGTGTCACAATTATTAACAGTTTCGACACGCTAGTCAAGAATTCTAAAAGTAGGCGTCAGTGATGGAAGTAATCTATCAGTATGCCTGGCTGATTCCGGTGTTACCTCTTTTTGGGGCAATGCTGGTCGGTCTAGGGTTAATCTCGTTGAATCAGGTGACAAACCGCCTCCGGCAGTTGAACGCTGTAGTTATTATCTCCCTAATGGGAGCAGCTATGGGGCTGTCGTTTGCCTTGCTATGGAGTCAAATTCAAGGACACGCGCCTTATATCCGCACCTTGGAGTGGGCGGCGGCAGGTAATTTTCACCTGAGCATGGGCTACACTATTGACCACCTGACAGCCCTAATGCTGGTGATTGTAACAACGGTAGCCTTGTTAGTCATGGTTTATACCGATGGCTACATGGCTCACGATCCCGGTTACGTGCGGTTTTACGCCTATCTCAGTTTGTTTGGCTCTTCAATGTTAGGTCTGGTGGTCAGCCCCAACCTAGTACAGATTTATATATTCTGGGAACTGGTCGGGATGTGTTCCTACTTGCTGGTCGGTTTTTGGTACGATCGCAAGTCAGCAGCAGATGCCGCTCAAAAAGCGTTTGTGACCAACCGCGTGGGCGACTTTGGTCTATTACTCGGCATTTTGGGGCTGTTCTGGGCAACAGGAAGCTTTGATTTTAATATGATGGGCGATCGCCTCGCCGAACTTGTCCAATCAGGTACTATCAGCAATTTTCTCGCTGTCCTGTTTGCGATTTTAGTTTTCTTAGGGCCAGTGGCGAAATCAGCCCAATTCCCCCTCCATGTCTGGCTACCAGATGCGATGGAAGGCCCCACCCCCATTTCTGCCTTGATTCACGCGGCAACAATGGTGGCGGCGGGTGTTTTTCTCATTGCCCGGATGTACCCAGTATTTGAAGGCGTTCCAGCAGCAATGAATGTCATTGCCTTTACTGGAGCGTTTACGGCGTTTTTGGGGGCAACTATTGCCATTACCCAAAACGACATCAAAAAGGGCTTGGCTTACTCCACCATTTCCCAACTTGGTTACATGGTGATGGCAATGGGAATAGGTTCCTACAGTGCTGGACTATTCCACCTGATGACCCACGCCTATTTCAAGGCGATGCTGTTCTTGGGTTCAGGTTCAGTAATTCACGGCATGGAAGGTGTCGTTGGTCACGATCCAGCCTTAGCGCAGGATATGCGCTTGATGGGCGGACTGCGGAAGTATATGCCGATCACGGGGACTACCTTTTTGATTGGTTGCTTGGCAATTTCTGGTATTCCACCCTTTGCTGGTTTCTGGTCAAAAGATGAAATTCTTGGGAAGGCTTTTGAAGCTAACCCATTTCTCTGGTTGATTGGCTGGCTAACTGCCGGGATTACGGCTTTCTACATGTTTAGAATGTATTTCATGACATTTGAAGGCAAATTCCGGGGGAATGACGAGAAAATTAAGGAAAAGCTCAAGAAGGCTGCGGCGACAATTGTCCTGGAATTAGAGTCAGAAGAACCAGTCCCGAATTTTGGGCCTGGGGCAATGAAAAAAGGAGAATTGGCGGCAACTAGTCAGCAGCATGATTCCCATGACTCCCACGGGCATCACAGCGACTCCCCCCACGAGTCGCCGTGGACAATGACTCTGCCATTGGCACTGTTGGCTGTGCCTTCGATTTTGATTGGTTTGGTGGGAACTCCCTACGCCAATTATTTTGAAGAGTTTATCTTTCCTCCTAGCGAAACCCTGTCCGAAGTTATAGAAAAGGCTTCCGAGTTCAATCCGACGGAATTTTATATCATGGCGGGTGCCTCAGTCGGAATTTCTTTGATTGCGATTACCCTGGCTTCGCTGATGTATTTGCGCCGTAAAATTGACCCGGCTGCGATCGCTGCTCAAATCAAACCACTTTACGAGCTATCCCTCAACAAGTGGTACTTTGATGACATTTACCATCGGGTTTTTGTCCTCGGCTTGCGTCGCGTAGCTAGACAAGTTATGGAAGTTGACTTCCGCGTTGTCGATGGTGCTGTTAACCTCACAGGCTTTTTTACCCTTGTCAGCGGTGAAGGTCTGAAGTACCTAGAAAACGGTCGCGCTCAATTCTATGCCTTGATTGTATTTGGGGCGGTTTTGGGCTTAGTAATTGTCTTTGGTGTCACCTAACGTAGAGACGTAATATATTACGTCTCTACATACGTTTTACATAGCGTATCAATTAGTGATTAGGCAATAACTATGTTGTATAAAGATGAAGGCAAGGATATAGATTTACCTACCTTCATCTTTCTTTATTTTTATTAAATCAACCTAACGAGGAAGACCAAATACCGAAAAAGCTGTTAGTTAATAACTAGTGACTTTTTGCCAAACATGATTTTGATAGCAGACGAATTGTGATGAATACAGCTAATTTCCCGTGGCTGACGACGATTATTCTGTTTCCGATAGCGGCGTCGCTACTTCTTCCCATCATCCCTGACAAAGAAGGCAAAACAGTGCGCTGGTACTCCCTCATCGTAGGGCTAATAGATTTTGCACTAATTGTTTACGCTTTTTATACTGGGTATGATTTTTCCAATCCAGATTTGCAATTGGTGGAAAGTTACCCCTGGGTACCACAATTGGGTTTGAATTGGTCAGTAGGGGCAGATGGCTTATCCATGCCCCTAATCATTTTGACTGGATTCATTACCACGCTGGCGATTTTAGCAGCTTGGCCTATTACCTTCAAGCCCAAGCTATTTTACTTCTTGATTTTGGCGATGTATGGCGGTCAGATTGCCGTGTTCGCTGTCCAGGATATGCTGTTATTTTTCCTGGTGTGGGAACTGGAACTGGTGCCGATATACTTTCTGCTGTCGATTTGGGGAGGCAAAAGGCGGCAATATGCAGCGACCAAATTTATTTTATACACCGCTGGCGGTTCGCTGTTTATTTTGCTGTCTGCCCTGACAATGGGATTTTACGGCGATACGGTGACATTCGACATGCGATCGCTCGCCTTAAAAGACTTCGCCCTGAATTTCCAACTTGCCCTCTATGCTGGCTTCCTGATTGCCTACGCCGTCAAGTTGCCGATTATTCCTTTGCACACCTGGCTACCTGATGCCCACGGTGAAGCTACAGCCCCCGTACACATGTTATTAGCAGGTATTCTCCTGAAAATGGGCGGTTACGCCTTAATTCGGATGAATGCTCAAATGCTCCCCGATGCCCACGCTTTTTTTGCACCAGTATTGGTGGTTTTAGGGGTAGTTAATATCATCTACGCTGCCTTAACATCCTTTGCCCAGCGAAACCTCAAGCGAAAAATTGCCTACTCCTCAATTTCTCACATGGGCTTTGTGATGATTGGTATAGCCTCCTTCACCGATTTGGGATTGAGTGGGGCAGTGTTGCAAATGGTTTCCCACGGGTTAATTGGGGCGAGTTTGTTCTTCCTGGTTGGCGCAACTTACGATCGCACACACACCCTAATGTTGGATGAAATGGGCGGTGTCGGTAAGAGAATGCCGAAAATTTTCGCCATGTTCACTACTTGTTCAATGGCTTCTTTGGCATTGCCGGGGATGAGCGGTTTCGTGGCAGAATTAATGGTGTTTGTCGGCTTTGCTACTAGCGATGCTTATAGCTCTACCTTCAAAGTCATTGTGGTGTTCTTGATGGCAGTGGGAGTAATTTTAACTCCGATTTATCTGCTGTCGATGTTGCGAGAAATTTTCTACGGAGAAGAGAACAAGGAATTAGTTTCTCACCAAGCTTTGATAGATGCTGAACCCCGCGAAGTATTTATCATTGCCTGTTTGTTAGTGCCAATTATTGGTATTGGTTTCTATCCGAAGTTGCTAACTCAAATGTATGACGCTACAACTGTACAATTGACAGCAAGATTGCGTGATTCAGTGCCCACATTAGCACAGCAAAAAGACGAAACACTAAAGGTTTCTTTGAGTGCGCCGAAAATCGCTAATTAAGTTGCGATCGCTAGTTTAGTTGAAATATTGATTACTTTGAGGGCGGGTTTTGTACCTGCCCTTTTTGTTACTCACTCATAAGAGGATGTTTGAAAAGTCCTCTTGTCGGTATCAAAATTTTAGATCAATACAGTTCAGATAAGACCAAAACAGTTGTATAGACGGCGATTTATCGCGTCTCTAATTTTTGCAGGTCAAGAGACTTGTGTATACACCGTAGCTTTTTAAGGGTGGTTAGGGGGGAGCTAAAAGTACTTAAAGTCACAGCGAAACACTTTTCAAACAACCTCTAAGCTCGACTTTATCCAAAATTAAAAACTTGGTTTTCTTGATACGGCAAAACCCTAGCTTTTTGGCAAAAACTTTTTCCATGTCACTGATTATCGGTGAAATCGAAAAAGTAAAACTACTGTCCCACAAACCTTTCAAGCTAAGGCTTGATTCGGTAAAGTAAAAAAGAAATCATCGAACTAAGTTAAAAAAATACTGTATGGGGTAAACGAGTAGAGGTGGACTAATTGATCAGCATATCTTTTACCCTGTTCGGCTTCACGAGCTATTTGTTGGAATTCTTTATCTAGAAATTGGTATGGACGTTCCCAATCAATTAATGCATAAGTTTCTGGAAAAAAGAAATGCATTGCTTGGGGAAAATAGGCTTCTATTATTTCTTTCCAAGGGCTATCAAAATCAGCGCGCTCGCTAATATTAGTCATATCATTTTTCAAATGATGGATAGAGTAGCAGTACTTGCAGTCGCTAGTTTAGAACTTTGCTTAATCGGAATTTCGACCCAAAATTCTGCTCCCTGTCCTGGTTCCGAAATACACCAAATAGCTCCGTTGTGTTTTTCTGCGACAATCTGAGCGCTAATTGCTAGTCCTAACCCAGTGCCTTTACCTGCGGCTTTTGTAGTAAAGAAAGGGTCAAATAATCGTTGCTTAACTACTTCGGTCATGCCAGGGCCGTTATCTGCAATTTGTACAGTTATACGATCCGAGTTGCGTAACTCAGTACGAATTACAATCTGGCTGGGGTTAGCTTCTATGTCCTCAAGAGTTCGCTTAATGTTATAACTATCCAGAGCGTCAATGGCATTACTGATCAGATTCATAAATACCTGATTGAGTTGTCCGGCATAGCACTCTACTAAGGGAATATCACCATATTTTTTGATTATTTCAATTCCGGCATTTCCAGACGTTTGTTTGAAACGATTTTGTAAAATCAGTAATGTGCTATCAATACCTTCATGAATGTTGACAGGCTTCATATCCGCTTCGTCAAGTCGAGAAAAATTTCGCAAGGATAGAACTATTTCACGAATGCGATTAGCTCCCATTTTCATTGAAGTTAGGATTTTAGGTAGATCCTCAGTCATAAAGTCAAGGTCGATCGCTTCTATATGAGCTTGTACTTCAGATATTGGATTAACATTGGTCTTTTGATAGAGTTCTACCAGTTCCAATAAGCCCAGCGTATATTCATTTACATGGGTCAGATTGCCGTAGATAAAGTTAACTGGGTTATTGATTTCATGAGCTACCCCAGCCACTAATTGACCTAAACTCGACATTTTTTCAGTTTGAATTAGTTGAGCTTGGGTTTGTTTGAGATTGTGCAGAACTTGGTTGAGTTGTTGTGCTTGAGTCGTAGCAGCAGCAGTAGCAGCGCGGCTTTGATTATACAATTGGGCTTGGTCAATGGCGATCGCTAACTGGTCAGCCACACCTCGAATCAGTTCCACCTCATCATCACTCCAGGGACGAAGCGCTCTACTATGTTCACAGACAATCACACCCAAGCGACCCGACTGAGTTTGAACCGAAACTATTAGTAGAGACTTAAAGCCTAATGTCACCAGTAAATTCCGATTCTTGAAATCAAGCCAGGAATCTGTCGCAATGTCATCAAAACAGAGTAAATTCCCTTGCAGAACAGCCTCACTCAGCGCTTCCACATTCTGGATAGGAGAACAGCCCAAGGGTTCTGGCAAGTCGGAAGCGCAGGCTTGCTGACTCAGTTCAAAGCTAGTAGATTCATCTTCTTGATGACACCAAAGAAACTGGCATCGATCAATTTGGAGCAGTTCCCGAACTTCACCCACTACTGTACTTAAAATCGTATTTAAATCCAGCGAGTTGCGAATTTGGCTAGATAGACGAGTTTTAAGGATTTTTTCCCGCTCAACTAGCTTTCGCAACTGGGTTTCAGACTTCCTTAACTCTAGCTGGGCCATCTGACGATTGACACTAGCTTTTGCTAGTAGCCAAGAACCAATGCCAATTAGTCCTACCAACCCAGTATATAAAAGTAGCAATTGACGAAAAAATCGGTTTGATTTATTCGTCAACGTCTCTGGTGACACCCATGAGACAATCTTCCAGTAATAGGATTTAGTATCAATTTGATTTTGACTTGGTGCAAAAGCCTGTCCTGTTCCCGTACTAGATTTTTGCCCTTCGACAAGTGGATAGACTGTGGTAAAAGTGAACATTCCCTCAGCAGTTTGAAATTGTCCCGATTCTTTTTGAGAAATTTGCTGCCATGCTTGAGGAAAAGCTTTGCCAAAGGTGCGGTTTTTGCGACCGGGAAACATAAATCCCCATTCATCCTCAGATTTCGTCCCTTTTAACCAGTAGCCATCAGCATTCAACAGCATTCCCTGGCTAGTGGCGTTAGCTAGGGCTTGATTAAAATTCTCCAGCAGTTTAGCGCCGAAATAATTTAACACTACAACGCCTCGTTTCTGCCCACGGCTATCAAAAATGGGAGTACCAAAGCGGATCATTGGCTTGAGGGGTTTTTCAACCTGACCTCGTTCAATATTGAGGTCAAGGGGAGAGACAAATACTTGTCCAGGGTTTAGCCGCAAAGTGTCATTAAACCAGTAGCGCTTGGCTTGCACTTGCAGTTTTTCTTCGGGGACAATCCCTGGTTCACCCTGGTTGAAGTTGACTCTAACAACTTCCTTACCTGATTGATCTAAAAAGCGAATTTGGTCATAAAGTTTTTTATATTGAGAAAATAATAAAAATTCTTGGGAAAGTGCCTGTTGTTGTCCCTCCACTCCTTCTAAAATTCCCTGTAACTCGTTTTGTCTAGAAATAACGATCAAATCTGAGACAACTGAGTGAAAATCTCCGCTGATTACTTTGGTTTGTAAATCTACCTTACCGAGTTCATTAGTTTTTAATACAACTTTCTCAGTTTGTAGCTGTTGGTAGTAGATAGTCCCGATAATACCCCCAACTAACGCTGACAACGGCAAAAAAACTGTTAGGAAATTTTTGATTAAAATTCGTGAATGGATCTGTGGTGACATATCTGATACTTAAGTACAACTCAAAAATCGGGCCAAAAATCAGCTAAGTTCCAGCTGCGCCACATTTCCTGAGTCAAGGTTGAGAGAAGACTTTTTCTCCTGGTAGATATAGGTAATCAGCCCAGCTACCAAATTCACCATGAAATTGAATACTCTGCGACTTCTGGAATGTTCTAGTTGAACAATATTCCACCCTTTTTTGCTATTGTCAGTTAGACTCTCTGGTAATCAGTACCGAAAAACCACGAATCTGATGTAAAGATTTTACACTTCTCAGTACTTTAAATACTGAGAAAAGAGACATAAGCAATCGCTAAAAACGGTTCTTTATTCTTGCGCTGCGATCGCATATCAATAGATTACCTACAATCTATCTAGAATCAGATTTGGCAAAACCGCTCATGTTAAACTACAATCCGCTCCATTGTTTGCCATCTTCCGAAGAACTACCGGACTCCAATGACACCCCTGTGGATAATGAACTCCAAAATTTAATTCCCGGCTTGCTGAAAACGATCCTGGCCTTAGTTTGGTGCGATCGTTGGGATTGGTTCTTTGGTGTTGATATGGGTATTTATTATCACCCCGAAAAATCAGCTATTGTCCCTGATGGATTTCTCAGCTTAGGAGTTAAACGCTTCATTGATGAAGATTTACGCCTAAGTTATGTGCTGTGGGAAGAAAAGCAACTGCCAATTTTAGCACTAGAAGTTGTTTCCCAAATATATCGGGAAGAATATAACATCAAGAAAGACTTCTATGCTAAAGAATTAGGAATTTTGTACTACGTTGTATATAGTCCCCTTCGGCGTAAAAAGACACCTTTGGAAGTGTATCGCCTAGTTGATGGGGAATATCTCTTAATGTCAGGAAATCCCGTTTGGCTACCAGAGATTGGTTTAGGAATTGGGCGAGAACGAGGAATTTATCAAGGTATAGTGCGGGAATGGCTGTACTGGTATGACGGAGAAGGGCAAAGATTGCTGACACCAGAAGAACGTATTAGAGAAGCGGAAGAACGCGCAGCTTTTGAAGAACAGCGACGGGTGGAAGCAGAACAAAAAGTGAAAATGTTAATTGAAAGGTTGAATGCGCTAGGTGTTGATCCAGAAACTTTGTTATAGATTCACCAAATTTTCTAATTTTCGCTGCCTTAATGTTAATTAGCTTCCTGGCTAGGGAATTATATCTATAAAGCAACTAATAGCTTGACGGTAAAAATCGTCATGACTGGTTGCTCAATAAATATATTTACCAAAACCTTCATCAAAAATATGGAAGTTAAATTAGGATTTGGAGCAGTCCCAAAACCTCAATATGTCTTTGTCAGCAAAGAACCCGATCACTGTTGGTATATGCTGGCTGAAGATGAAAAACGCATCCCAATTTATGATAGAGCTTTGACTGGGGTAATTACAGAAATAGAAGTTAATAAAAAGGTTGAAACTAAATTCGGGCCAGTTGAAAAGAACGATTTATATATTTTGGCAGACAAACCTTATATTATCCGTTCAGGAAGTGAATCTTACTTTTCTCAAAGTTTGTTGTTATCTTTAGATGTTCTTACTTCTGGACAACTGCATAATCCACTTACTATCACCGTTAGCCCAGGAGAGAGTAATGTCGTTTTCTGTAAAATTTACGATCCAATAACTTATCGATCTGTAGACTTTTTGTGGGATGGATATAAAGAAGTTGATTGGCAAGCTCTAGGACAAAAAGTAAGTTTAAAAATTAATAGAATTCAGAATTCAAATGAAGAGGCAATACAAGTATATGCTAATACAACAGCATCAGAAATTCATGCAGTTTTAATAGCTCAAAGTGACACATATTTAGCCCAATTAAATTGGACTCCAGAGCAGGGAAGGGAGTATTTGCAGCAGAGATATGGCAAGCGATCGCGTCTACAACTCACTGATACAGAAATTCTGGACTTTATTGATTACTTGAAGCTACAACTAACCCAAAATTGCTCAAGTTAGGTGCTGTTATGTGAACTTGGGATAATTGCGATCGCTTTTAGTCCAAATCTTCTTCGGTAAGTCCAGCATCTTTCATAATGCTTTTCAAAGTTCCAATAGGTAAATCTCGATTACTATGAACCGGAACGGAGAGGATTATATCAACAACTTCTTTTATGTAAATATGATGACTGCCAGTAATGCGTTTCAATTCCCAACCCTGCCGTTCCAAAATTTTACAAAGTGCTTTACCTGAAACCGCTTTCATAGCGATATTTCAACCAACTGTTTCTCCGGGTCAAGTTCTTCTCGTTCGCTAGCAACTTCCAACCAACCTTGAACTGCATCTTGCAGCATCTCTAACAAATGTTCATAGCTGTCTCCCCAAGTGTGACATCCGGGTAGGGCGGGTACAGAAGCACACCACACACCGTCTTCTTGCCAGATAACTGCTTTAATTTTCATTGCCAATCATCTCCACAAGATTGCGACTAATATTCTAGCGTTAAGCCGAGTGCGTAGGCGTAGACCGTCGTAGACATCGCTTGTCTGTCCATTGCATTGAGGTGTTAGCCTCCCACAGGTGCGATCGCACTCAACACAAAAATGATTGACAACTGCATTAATCACAGTCTCAAATTTATACATTCTGAATGTTCATTAGTTGGTATCTCCGGGCAAAATAAGTATAAGGTGATGCCTTATTTTGACGCTGAACCCGTAGATGAATACTAATCACAATCAGGAGTATTTGATGATTCCACTGATTTTGGGTGCTGCTGCTTTGGCTACTGGAGCCTTCGGAGCGCTAAAAGGTTCTGAAGGCATTGGCAATATGAATCAGGCAAAGGAAATTGGCATCACCGTGCCAAAACGGGAAAATTGTACGCTAAGGCTGAAACCTATATTACATAAGCATTTTAGCGATACTTATTTTCTTTAACCCGCAAAGGACGCAACTGGTCAAAACTGGTCACCTGTTTCAAATTCCAGACATAATCACCAGTGAGATTGATATGCTCCCAACCCAACGGTGACAAATGTTGCAAATGTTCTTCAGGAATATTCATCCCTTGTTCCTGCAAATAATCCACGGCTTTTTCTAAGTACACCGTATTCCACAGAACAATAGCAGCAATCACCAAATTCAACCCACTGGCCCGATAAAACTGGTCTTCATAAGAGCGATCGCGCAGCTCCCCCAGGCGATTAAAAAACACCGCTCTTTTCAGGGTATGTTTTGCCTCACCCTTATTTAGTCCTGCTGTAGCCCGTCGCCGCAGTTCTGGACTCTGCAACCAGGAGAGAGTAAACAAAGTCCGCTCAATTCTTCCCAACTCCCGCAAAGCTAGAGCTAAACGATTCTGCCGAGGATAGGAAGCTAATTTCCTTAACATCAAAGAAGCAGTCACCGTCCCCGTCCGAATTGAACTAGCAAGGCGTAGAATTTCATCCCAAGATTCCTGAATTAATTTCACATTAATCTTGTCACCGAGGAGGGGTGCCAAAGGCGAATCAGGAGAACTAGGTTCAAAAGTATACAATTTCTTATCAGGTAAATCGCGCATTCGAGGAGCAAATCTAAATCCCAGCAGATGGCACATTGCGAAGACATGTTCGGTATAGCCACTTGTATCCGTATAATGCTCCTGAATCTGTAAATCACTCTCGTGATACAACAAACCATCCAAAACGTGTGTTGCATCCCTAATCGT